>QHXE01000025.1 GCA_003222835.1 Acidobacteriota bacterium
CCGTTTATATGTCACCGGAGCAAGCGCGAGGACTCCCGCTTGACGCACGCACGGACATCTGGAGTCTCGGTGTGGTGCTGTATGAGATGGTCGGCGGGCGCGTGCCGTTTGCAGGCGCGACAAAGAGCGACGTGATCGTTTCAATACTGGAGAGAGAACCTCCTCCTCTGGAAAACGACGCGCAGGAACCGGCAAACGAACTGAAGTGGATCCTTCACAAAGCGCTCAGGAAGGAAAAGGAGGAGCGTTACCAAACCGCCAGGGAATTACTGGGTGATCTGAAAGATGTAAGACGTGAATTGGACACGCAGACAACGCTCGGAAGATCGATTAAGCCGGAACTTTCAGGCCCAGCAAAACGAAGTAAGCGAGGCAGCCTATTCGCTCTCTCGCTGGCGGTGATAACACTCGCGGGGATTGCTCTTGCTTTGTACAAGTTCGTTGGCCGAAAACAACCCCACGTAGTGCTGCCGGCTGCGAAGGTCGTACCTTTCACCACGTTTCCCGGGCGCGAACTGCAACCTACTTTTTCGCCCGATGGCAATCAGATCGCCTTCGCATGGAATGGCGAAAAGCGTGACAACTTCGATATCTATGTCAAGTTGGTCAACACTGCAACGCCGCCGCTACGGCTCACGTCCAATCCGGCTGATGACGTCTTTCCGGCTTGGTCGCCTGACGGTCGTCAGATCGCGTTTGTGCGCCAGTCGGGATCCGAGATAAGCATCTTCGTGGTTCCGGCACTGGGTGGACCGGAACGCAAGTTGTATTCGGGAACCTCAGCATTTTTATCGTTGTATGAATATGGCAACGCGCTTTCCTGGTCTCCGGATGGGAAATATCTGGCCTTCTCAGGACAACGCTCACCTCGGGAACCCAATAGCATATTCTTGCTCTCGCGTGAAAGTCTTGAAACGCACCAGATCACGAAACCGCCTGCTGGATTCCTGGGCGATTCGACTCCAGCATTTTCCCCCGACGGGAAAGTTCTGGCTTTCGTTCGGGGAGCTTCAAGTCGTGACGTTGAGATCTACGTTGTGCCGGCCACTGGCGGCGAAGCGAAGCGCCTAACTTTCGATAATCGCAGTGGTAGAAGTCTGGCTTGGACTGCGGACGGTCACGACATCGTTTTCTCTTTGTGGTTCTACGGTAACCTGAGACTTTGGAGAGTCCCGGCCTCCGGTGGTACGCCCGAGCAGTTGGCCGTCGGCGGAGAGGGTGGCTCAACCCTGGCAATCTCGCGACAGGGAGACCGCCTCGCTTATTCACAAGAATCCAGAGACACCGACATCTGGCGAGTTGGGACATCTGGCTCTCCCAGCATGCGCAGTCCGACGAGGTTGATCTCGTCAACACGTCCGGACTTTGGTCCACAGTATTCCCCCGATGGCAAGCGAATCGCTTTCACCTCAGGTCGATCCGGAAGCAACGAGATCTGGGTGTGCGATGAAGATGGCCAAAATCCGGTGCAGTTGACTACCTTCGGGGGCCCCGATGTAGGCTCTCCGCGCTGGTCTCCCGACGGCCGACAAATTGCTTTCGATTCTGTAGCGTCAGGCAATCGCGACATCTTCGTGATCAGCGCTGAAGGAGGCAAACCACGCCGCTTCACTAAAGACAGTTCCGATGAAGTGCGCCCGAGTTGGTCGCGAGATGGACAATGGATCTATTTCGGTTCCAATCGTACCGGTGATTGGCAAATATGGAAGGCGCCAATCGAAGAAGGCCAGGCTGTGCAAGTGACCGAACAAGGTGGCCGGGAGGCATTCGAATCATTTGATGGCAACGTTATCTACTATACCAGGGGTTTTGGTATCCCAGGCATCTGGAGGGCGCCTGTGGCAGGCGGTGAGGAGACACTCGTCCTGGATGGAGCCCTTCAGGGATTTTGGGCCTTGCTTAACGACGGCATTTATTTCGTGAATCTCGAGGCGACTCCGTTTCCCACCATCGACTTCTTCACCTTTGCCACGGGTCGTATCAGGCGGGTTGCAACCATCGAGAAAGAACTTCAATTGGTGGCTCCAAGCCTCGCCGTTTCTCCCGATGGCCGCTGGCTTCTGCACGCTAAAGTAGACAATTTTGAAAGCGATATAATGCTGGTTGAAAACTTCCGCTGACGAAAACCTCCTGGGCGCGGAATTTTGCTGACGGTACATCCTCGAAAGACTGTTCAGATGTCCACCCATCACACTTCAAACAAGAGAATCACATTTCCCATCGTCGGCAGTCATGATCACACTAGACCGCACAAACAAAGGCGCATAGAATGCGCTTGGCATATTCGTGAGCGCGGCAAATCTTATGCGAACCGGTTGTCTCCGGCGCCAGAGCCGCAAAGGTATTGATTCACACCCTTGCTAAAGGCAAGCGAACACCAACGAGTCCCAAGCCACCGGCCAGGAGCCAGGCCACCGAAAGGGAGAATTGGGCCATGAGAAGTTGGACGCTATTTGGTTTGATCGTTTTGTGTCTGCCTGCTCTTTCAGTAACGGTTCGCGCACAGGGCTTTGGCAAAATAGTCGGAACTGTCTCAGATCCTTCCGGAGCCGTGATTCCTAACGCGAAGGTCACAGCCATCGAAGCCGGCAAAGGCTATTCGCGAACGGCCAGCACTGACTCTGACGGTTACTATATCCTCGACTCGCTTCGTCCCGCGCAATACGACTTTACGATCGAAGCAACTGGTTTCCACACCTTCGTTCAAAAGGCTGTGACACTGCTGACGGACCAAACGCTGACGCTGAACGTTAACCTGCAGGTTGGTTCGGTGACGGCAACCGTTTCGGTGGTGGCGGGCAACAATCAGGTCGACACTTCGACTCCCACAATGAAACAGGTTATCGAATTGTCGAGGATCGCTGAGTTACCCTCGAATGGTCGCAATGTTGCTGAGCTAACGCTCTCAATTCCTGGCTCGAGTGGTTTCGCAAATGCACCGAACCCAACCTCAGGAACTGCGGGAGGCGCTCTTCAGGGAGCAACCAAAACGTTTCCCGGCGCAGTAGCGATCGCTGTGAATGGTTCGCGGCAAAATCAAATCAGTTATCAACTAGACGGCGGCAATTACGTCGATGAGTATACGAACGTCAATCAGCCGTTCCCTATGCCGGACGCGCTCCAGGAGTTCAGCGTGCAGACCAGCAACTACAGCGCGGAATACGGCCAGAATGCTGGAGCCGTGGTGAACATCATCACCAAGTCCGGCGCCAATAAGCTTCATGGCAGCGCGTTTGAATTCGTGAGGACCCCGGCCGTAAACGCGAGGCGCTGGGACCAGCCTACGAAAGATGAAATTCATCGCAATCAGTTTGGCGGAACGCTCGGCGGACCCATTCGTCATGACCGCACGTTTTTCTTTGCCGCATATCAAGGGACGGTTTTCCACAACCTGCTGCCAACAACGAGCCAGCCTGTACCGACCGCGGCTCAAAGAGCCTCGGCCACCGATCCGGCGGTTATTAAGCTCCTATCTTTCATACCCGTCGGTGACGCGAGTGGTCGCGCTAGTTTCGCCCGGCCGGATTTGCAAAACTTTCAAGAGCTAACCGCAAGAGTCGACCACGCCTTCAGCCAGAAAACTCTGATGGCAGTTCGATACTTTTATGATCGCTTTACGAGAAATGCTGTTTTCGATCCCAACAATATTCTCACCTATTCGGATGGTTCAACTATACGTTCACAAAACCTTCTGGTTCACTTGACCTATGTCTTTCGGCCCACTCTGATAAACGATTTCCGCTTCAGCTTCGCGCCGGAGACCGCCCAGCGTGGACCGGCCGCAAACGCGATCAGTGTTCAGGATTTGGGAGTAAATATCCCATTTCAACCTGCCCCTAAAGCAATTCAGCAGATTCGAGTGAACGGCGGTTTCAGTTTCGGTGATAACCCCACGGCGAGCTTTGGGCGAAAGAATTTCACCGTAAGCGACGACGTTAGCTGGATAGAAGGAAAGCATGATTTGCATCTGGGAGGCGTCATCGAACGCAGCCGCATCGATCTCAACAATCTATTCTTTCAACCGGCGGAATTTAGTTTTCCTTCGTTAACTGATTTCCTGGCGGGACAACTCGGAGACTTCGCCGGCAACCCAGCCTTTCGGCAAGGCGCTGGAGAATTCAAGAACAATCGAAACACTTTCGCCGGCTTGTACATTCAGGACAATTACCACCTCAAGCGTCGCTTGATGTTGAATTTTGGCCTGCGTTGGGAACCGGCCTTTCCCTGGAAGGAAATCAAGGGACGGGTGGAACAGTTCCGCCTTGCGGGGTTGATCTCCGGGACGCGCTCCACACAATTTCCGAATGCTCCTCCAGGAGTTTACTTTCCTGGGGACGCGGGCGTGCCGAAAGACGGCGTCAAATCCAGCTTGGATAATTTCGCGCCGCGCGTCGGCTTTGCCTACGATGTGTTCGGCGACAGCAGGACGAGCTTGCGCGGCGGCTTTGGTATTTTCTACGACACTCGAATACCGGGCATCATCAACAATCGGTTTGTGGACGTGACGCCTTTCAGTCCACAGCTCTTGCTTTTGAGCGCTGCCAGTGGCCCTGCGGGAAAGCCGGGGACCTTTAGCGATCCCTTTTGTACTTTGGCTGCGACCCAGTTGGCCCGCGGCTGCGCCGCGGCGGCGAATTTGTTTCCGGCCCCCTTTCCGCCACCCTCGACTACGACCTTTGCCCCGAACCTGTTGGTTGTAAGTTGGGATCCAAACAATAATTATCAGGCGCCGACGCTATACAACTGGAGCCTGGCCATCGAGCGTCAGTTGCCGTCGAATGTGCTTGCGCGGGCCGCCTACGTCGGCTCTCACGGCAGCCATATAAAAGAGACGATCGCTTTCAATGTTTCGCCCGTCGGTGGCGGCACACCCAGACTGAACGCGATCGCGGGCCCTAACGTCTTTGGCACCACAACCAACGGGCCCATACAGGACCTCCAGGATATTAATTCTTCTTACCACTCTCTTCAGTTGTCGTTGGAGAGGCGCATGACTCATGGTGTGACCATCCTGGCGAACTATACCTGGTCCAAGAGCATTGACGATCTCCCTCCCGGCGGCGGAGTCACCGATATTGGCGCTGACAGCGTATCGGCGCGGCCGTGGGATGACCCGCTGCGGCATCAGTTCGATCGAGGGCCTTCGGACTTTGACCGCAAGCATAATTTCGTCGCGTCCTTTGTTTGGCAGCTCCCAGGTTTATCCAAATCCAGTAGCGTCAGGCGGAATATTTTTGGCAACTGGCAACTCGGCGGCATCGTGAGTGCCCGGACCGGTCGCCCGCTTACCATTGTGTCGGGTACAAACCGCTCCGGCACCGGCATTGGACAAGACAGGGCCAAGTCAGTAGGCGTTGCGCTCGGTCATGGAGCTTGTACGGCTGCCGGGATCACAACCAGGCCGTGCAAGGATTGGCTGAATCCGCTTGCGTTTACTCAAGCCGATTTGGGTACGTTCGGCAATGTTGGCAAGGGGAGCATCCGCTTTCCCGGCTTCTACGGCTGGGACGTGTCGCTCTCCAAAACTTTCTCGATCAATGAACGCTGGAAGGTGCAATTACGCGGAGAGTTCTTCAACGTTTTCAATCGCGTGAATTTCCTGGACGACGACGGCACGGTAGGTCCCAACTCTAATTTCGCAAAGGTCAGTTCAACCTCATCTTTCGGCGCCATCACTACCGCCACGGACCCCCGTATCGGACAACTGGCACTGAAGATAATCTTCTAATTCAAGTCGAAAATATTTTTGACGGATGCGTCGGGACGCTGTCCCTGGATCAAGTCCCGACAAATTTCTTCGACCGCGAAGCAGGCGACAGATTCGTATCTTCAACGCTCGACGCTCGTTAATTCCTTCAGTCACAGAGCTGGTGCGGGCGCTGAGGATGTCTGCTTCTTCCCGTAGCGAGCGATGATCAATCTGACATAATTGCGTGTTTCGTCATAAGGCGGCACGGTGTACCCATGTTTGATTACGGCGTTCTCTCCCGCGTTATAGCCCGCCAAAGCTAAATCCACTCGTCCATTGAACATCTTCAGTAGGTCCTTCAGATAACGGGTACCGCCCATGATGCTCTGCGCCACATCATATGGATTAGTCACTCCGTATCGAACCGCAGTCCCCGGCATGAGTTGCATCAGTCCCTGGGCTCCTTTGGGGCTCGTCGCGCTCGTGGTGAACTTTGACTCCTGCGACATGAGGCAGTAGATCAGAAAGGGATCCACACCGTAGATGTTCCCATAATAACGGACCAGCGTGTCGACTCGATTATTCCCTGTGCTCCAGGCAGACTCCGAAGGGACGAGCGCTAGCGAAGCCGCGACAACCGGCGCCGGCTGATTGGCCGCAACGATCTGATTCCGAGTTTCCTCGACCTTAGCACGAACATCAGCCAAATCCTTGTCACTCTTTTCCATCTCGACGCGGGCGATTAGTCCATCACGATAGAGTCCTTTAGCTTGATTATTTTGTTGCTCAAGCTTTTGAACTTCACGTTCGTAGAGGGTCACGAGATCGTTAAGAGTCTTCTTGTAATCGCTCGATCCATTGGCGGCGCTTTCATTCGATCTTGTCACTGGGGTTGATGAGGTCTCAGGTGGGCCCGTTGTTTTGCGGGGCGCGGAATCAGTGGAAGGGACGTCGGTTTTTCCGGTGGCCGGAGTTCCGGCTGGACCAATAGTTTGTGGCTGAGCGAATGGCGCAATACTCGTAGCTTTCTCCTGGGCCATCGCGGCCATGGCGCAAAATAAACAAGTCAGAATCGCCGCAAACACAGACCGAGTTGTTGAGGATTGAGGAAACTTATGGTGCATGTATGGTGTTGAATCTCCCTTATTGACCTAGACACCGCTAAGCTTCTGCCGGTTACCGCATGAGGAGAAGCTGAGCTGTCTTACTGGCTTGACCTAATTTTGATGTACTTCGCGCCTTGTTTACTGCCTTAGCGCCTTTGCGCGCCAGCGAGAATTTGACGCATGAAAGGCGTGCTTCAAAGTCGCAAAACAGGGCGCTTCGGAGAAAGGTCTTGAGCGCCAACGACGCGGTATGCAGTAGCCCAGGCAAGCTGCTGAAAAAGTCCTCTCCACTTTGGGAGAGGGGTGAAGGCTTACGTGCAAAAGAAACCACCAAATATTTACTTAACTACCTTGTCTCAGATCCTCTCCCCGGCCCTATCCCAAAGTGAGAGGGAGCTTTTCAGCAGCCGTAACCTGACACGCTCAACTTAGGTTTCGTAAGTCTCCTTGCCTGATAAGCAAACAGCTATGTTAAATTCTCAATTATGAAAATCGATCGTCGTGGTTTCCTGGCAGCTTCGTCTTCGGCATTGGTATTGGCAAAGAGCCAATTATCGCGGGCGGCACATACTCAGCCCTCCGAAACCTCAGAGCCTCTTGAGATCGAGGGAAGAATCGAGGGAAGAGAGATCGCGGTCTATACCAAAACACCTGGGCCAGCCGCTGGAAACCCAAATCTGTGTCTTTGTCGATCCCGCTAAGAAATTTCAAACCATTTTCGGCATCGGCGGCGCACTCACCGATGCTTCTGCCGAGACGTTTGCGAAATTGCCCAAAGCGAAACAGGAGGAAATCCTAAAGGCCTATTTTGATTCCAGCACCGGCATCGGCTACACGCTGGCCAGAACCAACATCCATAGTTGTGATTTCTCGAGTAGCAGCTATATCTACATAAGCGAAGGCGACCAGGAGTTGCGCTCCTTCAACGTCGACCACGACAAGCAATTTCGGATTCCCTTTATAAAACAAGCGCTGGCAACGGCCGGAGGGAAACTCAGCATCTTTGGCAGCCCCTGGAGTCCACCGGCTTTCATGAAGGACAACCACGATATGCTTCACGGCGGCAGATTGAAACCAGAGTTTTATCAATCCTGGGCCAACTACTTCACGAAGTTTATCAAAGCCTATGAGAAAGAAGGCGTACCCATCTGGGGCATCACGATTCAAAACGAACCCATGGCAACGCAAAGATGGGAATCGTGTATTTATTCCGCGGAGCAAGAGAGAGATTTTTTGAAAAACTATCTCGGCCCGACGATTAAAAGAGAACGGCTGGGTGATAAGAAAATAATTGTCTGGGATCATAATCGTGACCTCATCTACCAGCGGGCCAGCACTATCCTGACCGACCCTAAAGCCGCGCAGTACGTTTGGGGCATTGGTTATCACTGGTATGAGCCATGGAGCGGCGGCGAGCCGATGTTCGATAACGTCAAGCTCGTACATGAAACTTTCCCGGATAAAAATCTGCTCTTCACCGAAGGCTGCGTTGATGTCTTCAATGCTCAAAAGCTTAGCGATTGGAAATTGGGCGAGCAGTACGGACGTTCGATGATCAATGACTTCAATAGTGGCGCCGTCGGCTGGACGGATTGGAACGTACTGCTGGATGAAAAAGGAGGGCCAAATCACGTCAACAACTTCTGCTTCGCGCCCGTTCACGCCGATACGAAGACGGGCCAGCTAACCTACACAAACTCGTACTATTACATCGGGCACTTTTCAAAGTTCGTCCGCCCGGGCGCGAAGAGAATCGCCAGCTCGCCCAGCCGGAGCCCTTTGCTTTCCGCTGCCTTTATCAACACGGACGGAAAAGTGTCGGTGGTGGTGATGAACAAGAGCGATCAGAAGATTTCCTATTACCTCTGGCTCGACGGTCAGGCTGCGGAAG
>QHXE01001017.1 GCA_003222835.1 Acidobacteriota bacterium
TGTCGTCGGCATTTAGGTATTTATCCGGCAACGCTGCAACGTGATTACTCGCGCGCAGCAGCAGGGGTTCACGGCCTGGAAATGGTTCATCCGTAATCTGTGGGAATGCGGCACCTTCTCCAAGTTTTCGCTTGCCTCAAGCTAATGCGGTTGATTAACCTGATCCCGGCAAACGGATTGTGAAAAGGACCCCTTTATTGACCTTTTTGGCCGCTGTCGCTTTGACTTTTGCGGCTGGAATCGCCCGCTCGGCTGCAAGCGGTCCTGGTTCGCCGGAACCGGCCGCGCTTGGGTTCCTTTTCATTGTCACTACCACAGACGATCACAACGATTTCGTCTGCGACACCGACTGCACCCTGCGAGAAGCGATTCAAGATGCCAATAACTCAGGTGGCACCGCCGACACGATCGGCTTCAGCGTGACGGGCACAATTAATCTGGTGGCTCCGTTGCCCCCGATTAGTGATAGCCTCGCGATCAGCGGTCCTGGCGCGGACAAGCTCACGGTGCAGCGCAGTACCGCAAGTAACACGCCTTCGTTTAGCGTCTTCAACATAACGACTACTGGTACGGTAACTGTCTCCAATCTGACAATCCGCAATGGTGGCTTTGTGTTGAGAGGCGGTGGTATCGACCACGAAAACGGCGGAACCTTAACTATTTCGAACTGCGTATTTGATGGCAACGGCGGTGATGAAGGGGCAGCAATCAACAGCGCCGGCATATTGACAGTCACTGATTGTGTATTCACCGCCAACGATTCTGCCACCGGAGGTGCTATCGACAATGTCGGGACTGCGACTGTTACCAACTGCACCATGACCGGTAATTCTGGTGGCGGATTTGGCGGCGGCGCCATTTTCAACAGCGGTACGATAACTATCCGCAAGAGCACGTTGGCCGGCAATTCTGCAAGGGGTAGCGGGAGTAATGGCGGCGGTATCCTCAATGGAGGAACACTAAATCTTGGCAATAGCACAATCAGCGGCAACGACGCAAGCAGTGACGGTGGCGGCATCTATCATTCCGGTTCTGGGACAGCAAATGTAAGCAACTGCACAATTGCCGGTAACTTTGCCTCAGTGGGTGGAGGTTTGGTTAGCGTCAACAGTACTGGCGCTTTTAATGTGAAGAGCAGCATCATCGCGTTGAACACGGCCGCCTCCGCTACAAATCCTCAGGATGTTTATGGTATGTTCACGTCACAGGGATTCAACCTAATCGGTAAAACGGATGGTAGTAGCGGCTTTACTGCGGCTACTGACCTGACCGGAACGGTAGCCTCTCCGCTGGACCCCAAGCTTGGCCCTTTACGAGACAATGGCGGGCCTACGGATACGATGGCTTTGCTCTCTGGCAGTCCAGCTATCGATAAGGGCACAAGCGATGGGTTGGACGGCAAATTAATTACCGATCAGCGCGGCGTTGGTTACGCGCGAACGATCAACAAAGGGATAGCTAATGCTGCTGATGGCACCGATATAGGAGCTTTTGAACTAGGCGCGCAAATCAAGGCTGCCTCGCGCAAGACCCATGGAAGCGTCGGCGTGTTCGATGTAAACCTTCCCCTAGCCGGTACGAAGGTCGGAGTGGAATGCCGCAAAGGCGGCTCTTCTCATGTTTTTAAAGTGATCTTGACCTTTCCGGTTGCCGTTACCGTAGGCAGCGTAAGCGTTACGCCCGATCCAAAGGCACCCGGCGCG
>QHXE01000026.1 GCA_003222835.1 Acidobacteriota bacterium
AGTCCCTGTCCATTGCCGCCGAGCGTCATCGAACCTGAAACGGCGAACTCGGGAAACTCGTTGGCCACCGGCGCTTTGACTCCCACATCCGACCATTTGAAGAGTTCTTGTTGGATCGTAGGCGCTTCAGTGCGATGAAATCCTAATTCCGCTTGATTGAGCAGCGTGGAGCTGAGCGTATAAGTATGAGCGAGCGAAAAGTTCCGCAACCGATTATCAGTTAGCCAAGGGAAACCAGGAGCCGGCGGACCGCCAAGATTGGTGGGTGGTAGCGGTTGGTTCTGTGTGCTGTTGGCGAGAAAGAAACGGCCCGCGAACTTGCTCTTGTTGGTATGCAAGTAGTCCAGATCGATGATGAATTGGTTTTCATTGAATTTAGCCGGGATGCTGAGTGAAGAGAATCCGCGCAACGCGAAAAGCAGAGTGGGGTCGACTGTCTGTGGAGTTGGAATCGCGTACTGGCCGTTCGGAAGTTTTAGATTCAGCAACGCGAGGGCTGGCGCACTAATGTTCGATCCGTCGGCTGCGACCGCCACGCCTCCTTGCGCTCCGGCTTGACCGGCAAATAATTTCCCCAATGCGGCCCGCGAGCGGTCGTCAGTGAAAGCCGGTGACGAGAAGGTGCTGGTCGCGCCACCGCCGACGCCATTGATTTGGCGCATGCCCTGATATGAGCCAAAGAACAAGAGCTTGTCTCTCTTGATTGGTCCGCCAAGCGTGAACCCGAATTGATTCTGCTTGAGTATGCCTCTCTTTTGGCCAGCTCGATTGCGCTCCCAAGTATTCGCGTTGAGAGCATCGTTGCGTAAAAACTCAAAGGCAGTGCCGTGAAATTTATTGCCGCCACTTCTCGTGACGACGTCGACATTGGCGCCGGCATTTCGCCCGTACGACGCATCGTATAGACCTGTTTGCACTTTGAATTCCTGAATGGCATCAGGATTGGGAACCGCGACGCCGCCACTCAAGAAACCGCTCGCCTGGAGATCGTTGATCTCGACGCCGTTCATCTGAAAGTTATTGTCGGCGCCGCTTGCTCCGTGGACGCGAAAACTGCCCTGGCTCTCGCCGCTGCTGCCTCGGCCCAAGGCTGCCGCATTAGTGACTCCCGCGGCTATGCCGGGCGAGAGCGTAACGATCTGCGTATAGTTGCGCGTCACAAGCGGCAGGTTAACGACCGCGTCGTGGTCCGTGACGCTGCCGAGGGCGGAGGATTCTGTTTGCAACAACTGCGACTCAGACACAACCACGACCTTCTCTTCTACCGAACCTACTTCAAGTTGGACATCAAGTCTCTTCGTCTCGGTGACGTTGATCTGAAGACCGGTTTTGACCGAGGACTTGAAGCCGCGCTTGGTGAATTCGAGACGATAAGAGCCGGGCAGTAAGAGCGGGGCCACATAGATGCCATTGTCCTGCGAGACGACGTCCCGCTTCTCTCCGGTCGCTTCGTTGGTTGCCGTCACTTGCACACCCCCGACTACTGCACCGTTGGGGTCAGTTATCTCTCCGGTCAACGCGCCGGTGCTGGCAGTCTGCGCCAGCGCAGGGAAACCTAAAAGTAAACTTAGCAGGCTTAGTCTAAGGATGATCCACGCGCTTCTCATTGCTCGCTTACCTCCAAGCATTAGTCACAATCACAAAGAGCAGGATGATTAGGGAATCACATAGCGTCACAGCTCGGCGCCTTTCCCCTTTCTGTTGTGGGCGTCAAGTGTTTACCGCAAGTGCTGCAAAATGTCAATAGTGCGACAGATGCTGCAAATGCCTTCTTGCCTCTCGAACCGCGATTTGCTATCTTGCCCGGCCATGCAAGCTCGCTCCGAAGTCGTAACTGTTCCGGCGCCGCCGGTTTCGGATCAGATCGCGATCGCGAAAATCGAGATGCGAACGGTGCGTCTGGCGTTGAACGAACCGTTCGAAACCAGCTTTGGCTCGATCGATTCGCGGCTCATCTTTCTGGTCAGTGTTGAAGGCCAGGGAATGACTGGATGGGGCGAAGTGGTTGCCGCCGAAGCGCCGCGCTACAGCTATGAAACTGTAGGCACCGCCCAGCATGTGATTCGAGATTACCTCGCGCCGGCGATGCTGTCTGGCCCAGTCACAGACCTGACAGATCTTGCGGACCGCTTCGCTGCTTTAGAGCTCAATCATTAACGCAATTGATCGGCGGGGTGCGTGAAAGCATTGCCGTGGGTGTCAGTCTCGGCATTCAGCCAAGTCTCGATCAACTCCTGGAACGCGTGGATAAGTACCTATCCCTCGGTTATCAGCGAATCAAGCTGAAGATCAAACCCGGTTGGGATATTGAGGTGGTGCGAGAAGTGAGGCGGCGACACAGAAACATTCTGCTTTCGGTCGATGCGAATTGTGCCTATACGATTGCTGACCAGGACCACCTGAGAGCGCTCGACGATTTCGGCTTGCTAATGATCGAGCAGCCGCTGAATCATGACGATCTGATCGATCACGCGAGGCTGCAAGCCGTAATGACCACGCCAATTTGCCTGGACGAAAGCATCACAGGTCCTGCGCGCGCAAGACAGGCTCTCGATATGGGAAGCTGCCGGATCGTCAATATTAAGATTGGACGCGTTGGCGGCTACTCACAGGCTTTGGCGATTCATGACTTGTGCTATTTGAGAGAGGTCCCGGTCTGGTGCGGCGGCATGTTGGAGTCGGGGATCGGTCGCGCACACAATATCGCGCTCGCTAGTCTTGCGGGATTTTCTCTTCCCGGCGATATCTCAGCCAGCTCTCGTTACTTCGCGCGGGACGTGATCATTCCGGAAGTAAGCGTTGCCGGTGATGGAACGGTGGAGGTGCCTCAAGGGCCGGGACTCGGATTTGAAGTCGATCTGGATTACATTACTGCTCACACAGTAAGCATTGAACAAATTGAAGACTCAAAGAAATGAAGGTGGTAAGGCTTTTCAGAATTCTGATGGCGACGGAAAACCTACGCCCAGCGCTCTCGAAGCGCGCTTTGCTAAAGCCAGGCATCAGCTCAACCCGCGCCGACAGCGTTTGATTCGGGCCATACTTGATTCCGCCGACGAGACTTGTTTCCTCTCTTCTCGTGAGATAGCCAAGCGCTTTCACGTTGACGCGACCACCGTTCTCCGCACTACTCAGGTCCTGGGTTATGGGAGCTTTTCCGAATTCGCAGCCGACTTGCGCCAGCACTTTGTATCGCGAATCACTCCTTACACGGCGCTGAAAGCAGCCACCCAAGAGAAACGCAGCGTTGCCGATCACATCGATCACTCTTTAGATAAAGCAATCGACAATCTTAACGTTTTGAAATCGGATCTGGACAGGCAGCGCGTGATAGAACTGGCAAAACTAATCAAGCGTTCACGCCACGTGCTGGTAGTTGGGTTGGACTTCGCGTCTTCGCTTTCGTATTACCTGGCGTACGGGTTATTGGCGTTGGGGTTCGATGCCGAAGCGCCGATAGGCAGCAGCGGTAATCTGCAATACAAAGTGGAGGTGTTGACTTCGAAGGATGTGCTGGTGGCGATCAGTTTCGGTCAATGTCTAAGGGACACCGTCGAGTCAGTGCTGCGGGCGAGAAAGCAGGGCGTGCCAACTTTCGGAATTACTGACAGCAACACATCGCCCATCGCTCGTTACTGTGACGCTCATTTGATTACTCCGGTCGTCAGCCCATCGTTTCTCAATTCCTACGTTGCTCCGATGGCCGCGATCAGCGCTATTCACGTGGCCTGCGCCCACATCGACCCTAAACGCTCGCTCAACCGCCTGCGGCCAACCGACCGAGAATACGCTTCGGGCCATCGCTGGTATCGGGAGCCGAAAGGCTTCAACGGAGATTTGCCTTGAGCATTATCCTGTCCAGCGCCATCGAAGCACCGGCACTCGTTATCCGCGACATCGAGCGCGTCTCAGAAATGCAGGGCGTTGAAACGCTCCAGAAAGATGTGTGGGGGTGTGACGACCTCGACGTGGTTCCGCTAACTATGTTGGCCGCAAGCAAGGAAGTCGGCGCAGTTCTCATCGGCGCTTATGACGGCGCATTGCTTGCCGGCTTCGTCTATGGTTTTCCGGGTTATGAGAACGGGCAGGTAACGCATCACTCGCACATGCTGGCGGTCAGGCCTTCATATCGCAACCACAATCTTGGCTACCAACTAAAGTTGGCGCAACGCGATCGAGTTTTGGCGCAGAGCATCAAACGGATCACCTGGACCTTCGATCCGCTTCAGAGTCTGAACGCTTATTTCAATTTCAGAAAGCTCGGAGTTCTTGCGGACACTTACAAGATTAACTTTTACGGCGAAGCGACCTCGAGCTTCCTGCACCAGATTGGAACCGATCGACTTTGGGTCACCTGGCAGCTCGACAGCGAGCGCGTTCGCGAGCGATTGCAAACTGAAAAGCAGCAAACGCTGGTTGAGCCTGAGCGCATTCCATGTCTGGTACAGTTCGGCGCTAACCATGCTCCGCAAAGAAACGAACCATCAGAAGGGTTGGGCCACGAACATTTCTCGATAGAGATCCCAGCCGACATCAACGCACTACAAAGTGAGAAACCAGGATTGGCTGTCGAGTGGCGCGAAGCGACGCGCGGGGCTTTTACTGAAGCGATCACGTCCGGATATCTAGTCGAAGAGTTCTATCGTTCGAACAGAAAAGGTCAGTCGGTCGGAGTCTACCTGCTCACTCATCGGAAGAAGGTTGAGGGCTTCGGTTAGCAGGATTAAGGGGAGCTTCTTTTCTCTAGCCCAGGGGTTCACGCCTGGGTTTGGATGGTGCGAATTATGTTAAGCCCCATTCATGGGGCTTCGATCCAGGCTTTAGCCAGTCGCCGAAGGAATTGGCAAAGCCCATGAATGGGCTCAGCAGATAATTAAGGCTCCTCTTAACCCAGGCGTGAACGCCTGGGCTAGAGAAAAATGGTTTCATCCGTCTGAACTCGCTCGCGATGATTGATTGATAGATGGGCCAACAAGATCCAAATCCAACAACTTTAGAACGCACACTCGGCCTCCGCGATCTGATCTTGCTGATCGTCGGCACAGTGATCGGGTCGGGCATCTTCATTGTGCCGGGCGCCGTGCTGCGCCAGACGAATGGCAATATCACATTGGCTATGTTGGTCTGGCTTGCCGGTGGAATTCTTTCGCTGCTCGGCGCTCTAACATATGCTGAGTTGAGCGCGATGAATCCGAAGGCGGGTGGCTTGTACATCTTCATCCGCGATGGTTTCGGGAGTCTGCCCGCTTTCTTGTACGGCTGGACGCTCTTCTTCGTGATTAGCAGTGGCTCCGTCGCCACACTTGCGGTCGCCTTTAGCAGCTACCTCGGTGAAGTTGTCCCGCTCTCTCCATTGATCGCCAAGCTGGCTGCCGTCGCGATGATCCTCGTGGTGACGCTCGTCAATGTCCTTGGCACGAGAGAAAGCGCGAACTTGCAAGATTGGACGACGATCATCAAAGTCGCCGCGATTCTGGTAATGAGCGCGGTCCTGTTTTCACTTGGGCATGGACTCGCTGGAATCTCTACAGCATCGTCCCCGAATGTCGGCGCGAAATCGCTCGCATCGGGTGTAGGCTTCGCGATGATTGGAGTTCTGTGGGCGTACGAAGGATGGCAATACGTTACTTTCAGCGCCGGTGAAACTATCAACGCGCAGCGCAACTTTCCGCGCGCTCTGTTGATCGGCTCGTCGGCTCTGATCGGCATTTACCTGGTCGCGAACCTGGCGTATCTGGCGGCGCTTGGCCCGGTAAAAGCAGCACAGACTGACAGCATTGCTGCTGCCGCCGTAACGGCCGTGATCGGTCCGGCGGCGTCAAAGTTAGTAGCGCTCGCGATCTTGATCTCAATTTTTAGCGCCACGAACGGAATAACCTTGACCGCGCCGCGGGTCTATTATGCGATGGCGCGCGACGGCGTATTCTTTCATCAGTTGGCAAACGTACATCCCCGATTCAGGACGCCTGCCTTTGCAGTGCTGGCCGGATCCGCGTGGGCCATCGTCCTCGCGGCGACGGGAACATTCGAACAACTTTTGACTTACGTAGTTTTCACCGGCTGGCTGTTCTACGCGCTCGGCGCCGCGAGTATCTTCGTCTATCGTCGGCAGAGATCGGATCGTGAGTTGCCGTACCGGGTTCCGGGCTACCCCTGGACGCCGCTGCTGTTCATCACGGCGGCCGTTGCGCTAGTTCTAAACACCATGGCCACGCAGATCGGCCGGGCGGCAATCGGCCTCGGGATAGTTCTTCTCGGTGCGCCGGCTTACTTCATCTGGCGCGCGAGAAGTAAGTCTTAAGTGATGTAGGTCAGTGACTGAGCCGCAACATAACAACACCGTGTGGGGGAACGGTTACTGAGTACTCCGGTCCGGGCCATTCGATCTCCTGGTGCAGCCAGAGATTACGCACCTGCCATTTTCCGGTGATGCCGATGTCCATCCAGCGCACAGTGACCTTCGCTTCAGCAGTTGCGCGATTGAAAAGAGCCACTGCGAACGCGCCGCCGGCGAGTGGCCGAGACCAAATCTCCTGATCGCCGGACTTCCAAACCTGCTTGCCTTGCTTGCCGTCTTTGTCCTGATCCACGGCGATTACGTCGTGGTTCGTGAGAATTGCCAGAATCTCCGGACTCATGTTGCGTAGATCGTTCCCCGCTAGCAGCGGCGCCGCGAGCATTGACCAGAGGCTCATGTGCGTTTTGTATTCGGTCTCACTCATGCTGCCGTTGCCAATCTCCAGCATGTCGGGATCGTTCCAATGGCCTGGCTTGGCCCACTGCGCGAGTTCGTTCTGGCCAAATCCAATTCGGGACATCGAGTCCCAGGCGTCGCGAATGTCGCCCGTGGTCCGCCAAAGGTTTCCGCCGACATCCGCGCCCCATTTCCAAACATCCAGGCGGCCATACTGGCAAAGGCTGTAGACGATAGGACGTTTCGTCTTCAGCAGCGCGTCACCCATGATTTGATAGATCGCCGGCATTTCCTCATCGGTATAGAGCGTGCGCGCGCCGCACCAGTCATACTTCAGATAATCGATTCCCCACGCCGCGTAGGTGCGCGCGTCCTGTTCCTCGTGACCGTAGCTGCCTTCATAGCCGGCGCAGGTGTTGGGGCCAGGCGAAGAATAAATTCCCAGCCTGAGTCCTTTGCTGTGCACGTAATCCGCGAGCGCTTTCATGTCAGGAAATTTCTTATTGGTTTGGATGTTTCCCTTGGGGTCGCGTCCGGCTTCCCACGTGTCATCGATATTGATGTAGAGGTAGCCCGCCGCTTTCATGCCATTACTGGCCATTGCATCGGCAATACTTCGAACCGTGGCATCATCGATGCGGCTCGCGAACTTGTTCCAACTATTCCAACCCATGGGAGGCGTACGGGCGAGGCCGTTGTCCCGAACCTTGTGCAAGGCCGGCAGAGGATTGCGCGGCGGCAGTGCGCCTTCATCGGCGGGCGCTCGCACCGCTACCATTTCCGTCGGCTTGTCGGTCGGTCGACGGCGGGTTGAGACGTGCAACTCGCCGCCTGCCAACTTGCCTTCGTATTGAACTTTGCGCTCGCTCTTGCCGTCCATCATCGATCCGGTGATCGTGAAGCCTTCGGGACCGCCAGTGCTCTCGGTGAGGTGATAATAAAACTGCGTGACGCGAATCGATCCGGTGATGCGCGCGCCTTCCTGTCTCAGATTGAGGTAGGTCGTGCGGAAGGTGCCGTCGTTGTTGAGTGTTCGCACCGCCCAGTTTCCGGTCAGCGGTTCCGTAGTAGATTGCTGCGCGGTCACCAGGGCGACGACGAGAGTCGCGAGCAGAAATGATGCGATGGCCACGGCGACTGCAAATTGAAAACGATGACCGTGCTGACGTTTAGCATTCATCAGAAGAGTGTCCTCCATCAAACGATTGTTACATCCGGAATACCAGATCCTTATGATCTCCAGGCCGCAGGCGTGAGGTTAGACTACCCTCTTGGAGACTGGGACGAGACCAATCTCTGTGGCACGCTCAATCCATCGGCTCACATTACGACGCCATTACTTCAGGGCAGCAGGAAACTGTCAATCGGATCTGGACGGCTTGGATCAAACGCCGCAATGTCAGTGACCAGGAATTTTACCAGGCCGATTTTGCCGGCCCTGATTCCTTTGACGACGCACTTCGCCAGTTCATAACTTCCATAGTTGTCGTGGTGCGTGTTGTCGTTCGGTGCGAACGCGCGCTTTGAAGGCTCAGCGCCCCACGCTTCATAGAGCGTCTTGCTCATAACGTTCAAGTCAATCAAAGGAACATTTTCTTCGCGCGCTAGTTGGCGAACAGCCTCCGGATAATCGCCGTGCGAGTTTGTGACCTTGCCTTGCTGATCGAAAGTACGGCGCTGCACAGGCGTAACCAACACCGGAATACCGCCACGTTTGCGCGCTCCCGCGACAAACTTTTTCAAGTCAGCTTTGTAAGTCGTGAATGCGCCAATGCCCTCGCCCTTTTCTTTCTCGTCGTTGTGACCGTACTGAATAATCAGATAGTCACCCGGCTTCATCGTGCTCAGAACTTTATCCAATCGGTGCGCGCCGAGCGAGCTGCGTAAAGATTCGCCCGACTCAGCGTTGTTCGCGATGGCAATTCCAGGTTTGAAAAAGCGCGTCAGCATCTGTCCCCAACTGTTGTAGGGCTCGGAAGGCTGATCGCAGACCGTCGAGTCGCCGAGCAGATAAATTGTCGGCGCCTCAACTCTGGCGATCTCGATCGCGCAAACGCTCGGATGCGAGTTGTTGAATTCAAGCGTCAGCTTCTCGTCCCACGCCCACCATTCAGTAGTCTTCTCGCGATCCTTGAGTTTGACTTCACCATCGCCTGCGATCTGCGGCGTACGCACGTTGACCGTGAATCTGCGCGTCACGAATTTGCCGCGCGCGGTTTGCACTCGCTCTAACATCAGGCGACGCAATTCAGCCTTGACTGTAGTGGTCGTCTCTTCCTGCGCATCGCCAAGCGTTACGGTCACGTCGTAGTTTCCTTCGGGCAACGCCACCGAGAAATAGAAAGGCTGGTCGCTCGTGCAGAAATCGCTCCGTAAGGCATTCTTGCCGCCTCGATCTAGACAGGTAACTTTCGCTCCAGGCTCGAAACCATAGCCGAGTTCCTTGCTATAAACCGTGTCCGCCAGAACCTGTGTATATCCCGGCGCGACCTTGCCCGGACCGAAATCGAATTTCCAGTTTGTTTGATTTGTATCTTTTGCTTGGCCGCGAGCCGCAAGTAGGTTGGCGTACGAATGCATCATCCCAAACGCGGGCAGCAGGAGCACGGAGATGCGAAGACATTCAATCAACATTCGCGTATGCAGGTAATCTTTCA
>QHXE01000027.1 GCA_003222835.1 Acidobacteriota bacterium
AACGGCGGCGTCGATGGAACCAGAAGACCGGCGCGCCTGGCTGCCGCGCGTCCGCAAGATCACAGCCGATGGGCACACGAGCATTATTGCTGCTATCGACCGCCGCTAGTGCCGAGCTCCAGCAATCAACGATTTGCCAAACACGTTCGCGCTAACGGCGACTCCAATAACGCGTTGGAGGAGCGCGGGCGGCGTCTTTTTAAACTTGAATTACCGAGTCGCTACCGCTCCCGCTACTGACTCGCTTATGATCGCAGCGCCCGGTGACTTCTGGCGTTGGGCACTCGACATTCACAATGGAGGAACTCATGAGATTCGCGCAATCCGTAATTCTGCTTCTATTAGTCGCGTTAACCCCATTAGGCGCCGACACGGGTCCTAACGAAGACTCCTCTGCTCGCACGCAGATTTCCCGGAGATTAACCGAAACTTCTGCCTCTGATGGCCCACAGGCAATGGCGCTCATCTTTCTGCCCCAACAGCAGGAGATTCAACTCGCTTTGAGCGCAGGTCCCGAACACTTACGGCTTGAGGCTACCGTTTACGTCTTTGGAAAAAAGGGTTATGAAAAGATTCGCAGCGGCAAGAATGGATTTACTTGCATGGTCAATCGCGATGGCAATCAAATCGGTGATAACGATCGCTGGCACAGCGAAAAACGGCGGATGAAATTAGGCAGGACGTTGACAGAGGATTTAGCGAAGGCCGTTTCGTCAGTCCCCGAAAGACAGGGATCGCGTATATGCTCAGAGGCGACGTGCAATATGATCCAAAGACAATGGCAATCAGCAAGACTTTATTTCCGCCTCACTACATGATTTACGCGCCCGGCGTCACCAATGCAGACATTGGAATCAACATGGATGCATATAAGAGACATCCTTCATTGCCGCTTGTTTATGCGGGCTATTCGGGCGGAGCGCGCACCGCTTACATCATTGTGATGGCGACCGAAGACAAAGGCCATTTGCATTAACTGTCCCTCCGTGCTCTCGAAAGCGCAAGAAGAAACTCAAGCGAAGAAGCTGAGGCTCTAACTTTGCCGCTTCGCCTCCACACACGATGAATTCGTCCATATTGCTGATTCCAGCGCGCGACCGTTTCAAACTCGACCTCAAATGCATCAAGACTTGACCTACAGAAATCTAGTCTCATTAAGGCGCGACCAAATACAAATCTCGTCCCGCTCGCTCCACCACCAGCGTATCGGGATCGTGTTCGTAATCCTCGCGGCGAAACGCTCGATGGTCCATGAAACCCAAGTTCACGCGTTGACACGTGGCCTCATCAAGCGCTGATGCCATCGTGATGCGATAGCGAGGAATGACTCGGCCCGTTTCATCACGCTGTCCGGCATAAGAAACATGGGCCAGGTGGGCGGCGACCGCCAGATTCTTTTGCAACTCAGTTGACAGAGCTACCATTTCCCGCACGCGGTCGAGCGGCGCGTATCCGTACTTTTCGATCAATAAGCCATGCGTCTCGGAAATGGATCGGAGATGGGGCGCGTAGATGATCAGTTCGCCACCCTCTTCGATAATTGCGCCGAGCTTGTAGCTCGCCTTGCCACCAACCCACAACTCGTCGTAATGCTCATCGAGCAACGCCACGACTCGCTTGTATTTGCGACCGGTATACTTGATGTGAACGTGCCGGCTGACTTCAGCGGCGCGGCGAAAGGCTTCGCGAAAATCGCCGACGAATAAGGCGTGAGTGCGAAGCCGGTCATTGTCGTCTCGGGTCATGACCGAATTCAGCGAAATGATTTGCGCCGAAACAAAATCCGCGGCGGCTTCAATCATGTGTCGCGTTGGCGTCTCGACACGGCCGATGACGTTTTCAATGCTGGCCAGAGCGCCAAGCCAATGCGTCGCGTGCGTGAGGTCCGGCCCCGCAACTCCGGGAAAGAAGTACTTCGCGCCGCCGGCGAAGCCTGCTACCTCGTGCGGAACGGTGGCGCTGAAGATCAAAACCGTATCGTAGACACCAGGGCTGAGCAGCCGATTGAGGTTCACCGAAATCGCGTCGTCGAGTAACCCGCCCGTTAGTTCGCGAACTCGTGCGGCGCTCAGCTCGCCGATGGTCACCAACTCTTCGGGCACGTTCCATCGATGATCGTAAACTTGGCCCAACCCTGGCGCAGATTTTCCAGTAGCCAATCCAATCTTCGAAAACTTCTCGGCTTCGGTCATCGGCATGTGCGTGCCTTGCGCGACCAGGGCATCGAACTGCGCAATGTTGCGGGCTGCCAAAATCTCAGCGGCGAAGGGAAAGAGAACATCGGTATTGTCGTCGCGCGTTTTGTCGGGAATGATTGCCAGCACGCGCGCACCCGGCGCGATGCACATCAGCGCGTGCTCGAGAATGCCGCGCAACTCGTCGGGCGAGAGATCGAACTCGGGCGAACCTTTTCCTACGAATGAAGGTGCTGCTTGGCTACTCATCAGTGAATGTCGCGAGTGAGTTTCCATTGAAACACTTTACGATCTGAAATTGCTAGGAATCTGTCGGAAAAAAAGCCGCGTAGCGGCGAAATGTTTATAGGTCGCGCGCGCATCCGTTTCGTTATCTGCCGAATTTCGCTCAATTCGGAAGAGTGTGAAATCGAGAGCGCATCTCCTCTATAAACATCTCGTACCTACGGCACTCTTTCCGGATGGAGACGTTCTCAATTTTCATAGAGGTCATACCAACTCGGCTTATCCGCGCCTCACAGCCTTCAGGTTGTCATCCCAGTTTTCATCGTGTTTGCACAGGTATGAATACTTAAAATGCAAACTTGACGGGCGTGGCGCTGAGGTGATAAAAAGTTCAGCATTCCTTCGAGTGGTCAGACCAACTCGTTAGATCGTCGCAGCTGGAAAGGATTTACAAGATGCTTCAGAATAACTTTCTTCGTGGTGCGAGCGCCGCGGTTTTACTTGTCCTCATTTGCATCATCGGCAGCGCCCAGGAGTTCCGCGGTTCGATTACCGGGAAGGTAACTGATCCGAATGGCGCAATCATACCTGGCGCGAGCGTCACCATCAAAAACGTTGACACGAACGTCCAGGCGACCGCGAACACCAACGACGAAGGCAGCTACGAATTTCGTTTACTGCTGCCGGGCAAATACACTCTGGCCGTGACTGCGCAAGGTTTCAGCGCCACGACGCGCGAAGGCATAGAGATCCGCGTCGCCGACAAGTTGACGCTGGATGTGTCGATGCAAGCAGCCGGCGTAACCGGAATGGTGACGGTTGTTTCGACGCCTGCTTTGGAAACCGGATCTGTCAGTACGGGAACCTCAATCGAAAGAAGACAGATTGCTGAGTTGCCGTTGACGGAAGGAACTGCTTATCAACTAGCGACGCTGGCGCCGGGCATTGCTTACACCGGCAATCCTCTGTTCACGGGGCCAACTTCGAATGGCAATCTGACTGCGTTTCGCTCCAATGGGGGCACTGGATCAAATCAGATTACTTTGGACGGCTCGCCCAACTACGCGTTCGACGGGGGCGTCGGTTTCTCACCGCCCTCGGATGCAGTGCAGGAGTTCAAGGTTCAAACGAACACCTTTGACGCGCAAGACGGTTATACCGCGAGCGCAACCGTGAACGTCGCGGTCAAGAGTGGCACCAACGATCTGCATGGCTCGGTCTGGTACTTCAACCGCGACCGCAGCCGCACCGCGAACAACTTCTTCTCGAACAGAGCCGGACAGGGGCGACCGATCAGGACCTACCATCGCTTTGGCGGCGTACTAAGTGGCCCAGTCCGAATACCGAAGGTCTATAACGGACGCGATAAGACTTTCTTTCTCGTTTCCTACGAGCGGCTAAAGGACAACGTCGCGGAGCCGCAGCTCTTCACCGTGCCGACTCAAGCAATGAGAAACGGTGATTTCTCCGCCTTGATTGTTGACCGTACTAACGTCAACGCTTCGGGAAACACAATTATCTTCAATCCTTTTTCGGGAACGGTAAGTGGCAGCAATGTGGTTCGCACTTCGTTTGGCTGTCCTACGTCAGGCGCGGTTCCTGCTGCTTGCAATATCATCCCAACCAGCCTGTTCAATCCGGTGGCTGCGGCGCTGGTTAAGTATTATCCCTTGCCGAATGTTTCGGGAATCGCGAATGGCACGCAGAACAACTTCTTCTCGAATCAAATTCGGCATGAGAATTACCGGGCCTGGCTGATGCGCATCGATCATAGGATCAGCGCCAAGCAATCGATCTTCGGAAAGTACTATCACAGCTTTAATCCGGAGGATCGGCAGGATTGGGCCGGCGTGGTAAACAACTTTCCCATCACCCAAGGTTTTGAAAATCGAACCAACGACGGCGGTAACCTTGACTATACAAACACGTTGTCGAACACGAGGATTCTGGATGTTCGCGTCAGCTTTAACAGGTTCGCACAAGAAAGAAGACCGGCCGCGCTCTTCGATCCGGCGCAATTAGGTTTTGCTGCCGCATCGCTTCCTGCTTTCCGTGGCTATCAATACATTCCGCGCATCATGATCAGAAATCTGGATGCGACGCGGCCGATCCGCTCTACTCTCGGCGCAACGCGATCAGATTGGAACATGGGCCGGCTGCGGCCGTTCATGATGGGTTCGATTCAGCCTACGATGACTCAGATTTTTGGAAACCACACCATGCGGTTTGGATACGATCTGCGCATCTTGCGAGAGAATTTCACCAGCAATGGTTATCAGGGCGGTCAATTCTTCTTCGATGGCACGTTTACCGCTCCCGCTTCAAATTCCTCAAGTACGCTGAGGAACGCCTTCGGTCGTGACATAGCAGCATTTCTTCTTGGCATACCGACAACCGGTTCCGGTTCGAACGCCAGCCAGATCGATAATCCCATCAATTACTCCGTGCAGAATCTTTATCATGGCGTGTTCTTTCAAGATGATTGGCGCGTATCGCAAAAACTGACATTGAATATGGGGCTGCGTTATGAATTGGAAACAGGGCTCACTGAGCGTTACAACCGCATCATGCGCGGCTTCGACCTAACCACGCCCAGCCCGATCGAAGCGGCGGTGCGATCTGCATTCACGACCGCCTACAATGCTAACCCAGCCAATTTCCTGGTTACTCCGGATCAGTTTCACGTGCTTGGGGGCTACATCTTCGCGGACAATAACAACAGAGCGGTTTGGAATGCTGATAAGGGCAACGTACAACCGCGTCTCGGTATTGCTTATCAGTTGACCGAGAAGACTGTCCTGCGCGCGGGGTTCGGAATTTTTATGGCCCCATATCAGATCGAGACGCCTCAGCAGGTAGGCTTTTCGGGCACTACGCCTTTTGTGCCGAGCAACGATAACGGTCGCACCTTCGTCGCGACTCTCACCAATCCTTTTCCAAGTGGCGTGAGCAACCTGCAAGCGTCTCCAGGTTCGAGTCTCGGTTTGCTGACCGGCATCGGGAATGACGTAGCTGCTTCGGATGCTCCCATCATCGCGATCGATCGCAAGAACTCGAGGTTCTCGCGGCTGGTCTTCGGTATCCAGCGAGAGCTGCCGGGACATTTTATAGTCGAGGCCAATTACGTTTCAGCGTGGGGTTACGACCTGGCCGTCAGCAAGAATCTGAACTTTGTCCCGCGTCAGTTTTTAGCCGATCCGCGCAGCGCCACCGATCTACTGACGGCGACGACGCTGGATAACGCCGCCAACACTTTGCTTTCCGCGACGTTCACCAACCCATTTAGAAATCTGGTGCCTGGAGGCAGTCCCTTTAACACTAATTCAACCATCACTCGGGCGCAGTCCACGCTCGTCTTCCCACAGTTCAACAATCTCTGGATCCAGCAATATAACGGGACCAATAAATACGACGCATTGCAGGTGCAGGCGCAACAGCGATTCTCGAAGTCGCTTACCATGACGACTTCCTATACTTACTCGCGTCTGCGCGAAAAAACGAGTTATCTAAACCCTTCGGATGCGCAGTTGGAGGATCGAATTTCTCCGGCGGATCGTCCGCATCGCTTCACTTTTGCGGGTGTCTATGAATTGCCTGTTGGTCGTGGCCTGCAATTCGGCAAAGACATGAACCGCTTTCTCGATCTCTTCATCGGCGGTTGGCAGCTTAACGGTACCTACGAGTGGCAGAGCGGCGAACCTTTCCTGCTTACTGCCGCCAATTTGTTTTATGCGGGTGACGTCACGAAGTTGAAGAGCCGTCTCGGACAGGGTGATGGCCAGGGCGGAAAATACGGGATCGATCGGCCGGCATTTGATGTGGCCGGCTTCATCGCGCTCAGTAGTTTCAGTTTGCGCAGCGTGCCGACGACGCTCTCCAACTTGCGCAATCAGCCCTATTCGGTCGCCAATCTTTCAATCACCAAGAACTTCAAACTCGGCGAGAAGAAGCGACTGCAAGTTCGCGGCGAAGCGCTGAACGCTTTTAATCATCCCTACTTCGGGAACGGGATGGGGCTCAATCCCGGGAGTTCGAGCACGGTAACTGCGACGTTCGCTCCTCAAGCGTCGTTCGGTGTGGTGACAACCCAACGAAATAACCCTCGCGACATTCAGCTAGGAGTGAAGTTTGTGTTCTAGGAGTTGTTTCAGAACCGCGAGCGGTAGCGACCGGATCATACAATGCATATTTGATTAAACCATGAACCGATTTGCGCGCGGTTCTTTCGGAGTGGGCTTTATGATCCGGTCGCTACCGCTCGCGGTTCTGAAACGATCTTGATTAAGTTGATCTCTACTCAAGCCATTGACTAAGAGAATCGCGAAGATGAAGAGAGCGTCAGCGCTTATCGTCACAGTCCTTCTTGCTGGTCATGCCGGCGCCATCGTAAACCCAACCAGCTTTCGGCCCGCGCAAGGTGCGGAGTCAATCAACATCAATCCTCAATTACCCGTCATTCCTTCGCGTAAGTTTGTAATCACCAGCTTTGGCGCAATCGGCGATGGTAAGCACTCGAACACCGAAGCCTTTCGAAAGGCAATAACATCGTGTCGCGACAACGGAGGTGGCGAAGTTATCGTTCCCGCCGGCACGTTTCTGACTGGGCCAATCGATCTAACGAGCAACATGGCGCTGGTGCTGGAGAAAGGCGCGACGATCCGCGGTTCTGAAAACTTCAAGGACTATGAAGTCACCGATCGGAATGGCAAGACGTCGGTGATCCCATTGATTGGCGGCAAGAAGCTGACTAACGTTGCGATTCGTGGCGAAGGCACAATCGATGGCGCTGGATCTCTTTGGTGGAAGAGGTTCCGCGCCGAACGGGCCGCCGGCGTTCCGCAGCAGGGCCAGCCGCGTACCGCCGGCCAACCGCAGGAGAGCCCGCGACCGAAACTGATTCTGTTGACTGATTGCGCGCGGATCTTAATTCAAGGCGTGACCTTGAAAGACTCGCCACAGTTTCATTTGGTCCCACAGAGATGTCATGACGTTACGATCGAAGACGTGAACATCGCCGCGCCCGCCGATTCACCGAACACCGACGCCATCGATCCGAGCAGCAGTCGCAACGTCGTTATTCGCCATTGCGTCATCGATGTTGGCGACGACAACATCGCTTTCAAATCGAATCCGAATGAAGGACCAACGGAAGACGTGCTGGTCACTGATTGCACGTTCAGGCACGGACACGGCGCGTCAGTGGGCAGCAACATCGGCGGCGGCATTCGCAACATCGTCGTTCAGGATTGCACCTTCGAAGGCACAGACAATGGCATTCGGATCAAGTCCGCTCGCGATCGCGGTGGATTAGTCGAGAACGTTGTCTATCGCAACCTCACGATGAAAAACGTCGGCGTGGGAAAGCCGCAACCGGTCTCGCCGACAACGCCAATCGTTCGCGGTGTCCGCATTAGCAATATCACCGTCGAAGGAGCAAAGACGGCGGGCGAGATTATCGGCTTGCCCGAGATGCCAATTGAAAACGTGCTGCTAGACAACGTGCGCATCAACGCGAACGTAGGCATGACTGTTCAGGACGCTAAGAACGTTACGTTTCGAGACGTCGAGATTGTCCCGCAAAAAGGCATGGCGCTGACAATCGTGAACGCTGTAGTTAAGACTGAGAAGGTTCGTTAATGACGCGTTTAAAATACCTCTGACAAAGGAACTCTAAGTATGACCAGTCGACGCGACTTCACAAGAAGCATGTT
>QHXE01001026.1 GCA_003222835.1 Acidobacteriota bacterium
CGCGCGTAGCCGACATGGAGCGTAGTTAAATCCCACGGCTTATAAACGACGTTGATGCGTGGACTGAATTGGTTCTCGTCCTTAAACGCGTTCACGAAATCCAAACGCCCGCCAAAGTTGACTGTAACTTGTTCGAGCGGTTTCCACTCGTCCTGCAAATAGAAGCCGTAGAAGTAGCCATACTTGTCGTGATTATCGACGACGCGCCTCGGCGTGGTGCTGGTTTGATTGCCATTGGCATCCACCGGAAAAACCCAGGTGACGGTACCTACGGTGGCGTACTGTTCAGTGAAAATCAGACCGCCGCGGAACGTGTTTTCGTCGGCCAGTTTGTAGCTCGAATCGAATTCTGCGCCGTTCGAGAGAATGTCGCGATCTACCCGCGAGGCCACGCCGTTGAAAATGAGGTCGCCCACATTATCGGGTCGAAAAAGGACCGAGCTGTAACGATTGAAAACCGAGGCTTGGAAATTGAAATCGCCCGCATTCTTCTGATAGGTAAGAATTTCGTAAGCGTTATCTTCTGACTGGTTTTCGTCGAGCTTTGCCGAGTTGAAATTCGTTCGTCCCATGTCATTAAACATCGGCGTTTGCCCCGGATTATTCGGGATTTGAAAATCATTGTGATTGTCGCCGGCCAGCAACGTGAACCGGCTGGTGTCATCGATGACGTACGACAAATAAGCGAATTCTTTGAATTGATCGGTGTCGTCGTGGATCGGGCTGCTGCTGCGGGTAGGATTTTCGATTCCGATGCCGTCGTGCAAATAACTTTGCGTGACGTAATAACTGAGCCTTCCGGTCACGCCGCCGCGCTCCAGGCTTTCCATGAACGTGTCGAAACTCCCGACGTAGATGGAAGCTTCGCTGCCAATGAATCCTGCGCCGTTCTTGGTGTGAATATCGATCACGCCAGTTTCACGAAAACCAAACTGGGCCGGGAGCGCGCCCGTCATGAGCGAAATGTTGTCGGCAAAGCGCGTTGCCAGTTCCGGCCCAAATCCAGGAATACTTTCCGGAAGGAGGACATCGTCGATGCGGTATTGCAAATTCGCGTGCTCACCGCGGACATGGAGCTGACCAAATGAATCCTGGGCCACCCCAGGAAAACGCAAAATGGTTTGATTGAATGGCGCGTTCTCGCCTTGCGCCTGCGAATCGAGCCGGTCAGGTCCGATTGTGTAACGGGTTGCGCCAAGATTCGGCACGATTGCTTCCCGCGAAATGTCGAGTTCCTGGCTGGTGACGCTGACTTGTTCGGCCTCGGCCATTTTTGGACTTGCCGAAGGCGAAGGCACCGGAGCTGAAGTGGTTGTCGTTGTTGAAACCGCCGGTGTGGAAGTGGCTTCTTGTGCGGTCGCGATGTTTGCCATCAGGAACAGCGCGCCGAATCCGATTTGAAATTTTTTCATTAAGTTTATTTGTCGATCTAGTTTTCAAAGTTATGGTTGGTTGTGGCGTTCGCGGTTTGGGCGAAGCCGGGGTGAGGCGGCGAATCTGCACAAATGCGAGCCGCGATTCAGGCGAAGTGGCCTAACAATTACTCCGCGTGAAAAAACGCGGCTGAACTTGTACTAGACCAGCGCGGGCGGCGCGTGCTCGAAAATGCGAGCGAGAAGAAACGGCGACTCAACCCAGTGCGGAGTCAGAGCTGGAACTGGAGAAAATTGATCGACGAGCGCCGGAACGCTGACGAGCGGAGCAGCCGGAGAGTGATCGTAGTTCCCGGAAGCAACCATCGTGATCGCGCAAACGTGGTCCGTTCGATTTGCGTCCCGATGAACGCGCTGGTGCAATTGTGGCGAAGCGCTCAGCGCCAGCGTCCAAAGAAAAGCCAGGCAAAGGAAAGTAGCGACAAC
>QHXE01001027.1 GCA_003222835.1 Acidobacteriota bacterium
ATTTTTACCGGTTTGCTGCCGGCGTGGCGGGCGTCGCATCCAAATCTTGCCACCTCAATGAATGAGGCTGCTCGCGGTTCCAGTGAAGGCGTGGCCGGCGGCCGGACGCGCGCGGGTCTCGTTGTCATCGAGATTGTGCTCGCGCTTGTTCTTCTCGCCAGCGCGGGACTGCTCGTCGAAAGTTTTCTTCGTTTGCAAAAAGTTCCAGCCGGATTCGATCACACAAAAGTGATCACGGCGCGTCTCGAGTTGCCGAATGCGAGTTATCCGAAAGCGCAGGACACGGCGGACTTTTACAAGAAATTGCTTGAGCGCGTTTCTGTTCTTCCCGGTGTGCAATCGGCTGCCGCGGCCTGGTGGATTCCGCTGAGCGGGAGCGACATCGATCTCAGCTTCGACGTTCAAGAGAGGCCGCTGCCGGAAGGCCAACAAGCGGTCGCGGAGGTTAACGTCGTTACTCCCGAATATTTCCGGACCCTGCGAACTCCGATCGCGCTTGGCCGAGCTTTTACCGAGCGCGACGACAAAAATGCCCCGCCCGTGGCGATTGTCTCCGAAAGTTTCGCCAAGCAATATTTTCCCGGGGAGAATCCGATCGGCAAGCGGATCACTCCAAATGGCTCGGTCGATGGCAAACCGCCGGTGCGCGAAATCGTCGGCGTAGTGGCCGACATGCATTTGATCAGTCTGAAAGTTGCGCCACGGCCGCAGATTTACATTCCGCATCAGCAGTTCGGAATCCATTCGATGTCGATCTTTGTTCGAACGCAGGTCGCTCCTGAATCGCTCACGAACACATTGCGCCGAACCGTCGCCGAGATCGACAAAGACGTGCCAATTTATCGGACGCGAACACTGACCGATTATATGTCGCAATCGGTCGCGCAGCCGCGGTTGAACGCGATGCTCGTCGGATTATTCGCGTTGATCTCACTGCTTCTCGCCGCGGCCGGAATTTTCGGGGTGATGAGTTATTCCGTGACCCAACGCACTCAAG
>QHXE01001028.1:0-1321 GCA_003222835.1 Acidobacteriota bacterium
AGTCCATATAGTCCCGCCATTGCACGATCTTTCGGCCCTCGATGGTAACGACCGAGATGAACCGGTTGTCGTATGAGGAGCCGGTCGCGACAGTTTTACCATGGACATCGTATTCGATGATGACAACGCGAGGGTCCTGCGATCGGTGCACAACGAGCTCGTCAGCGCCGTGGAGGACGATGTTGTCGCCATAGCCCACATAGAGCGTCATGAGCGCCTCACGACTATCAAGTCTCTGGGGCCATCCTGGGAAAATATATCGAAACTGAACACTGCGTCGTCGGCAATAGTATCGAAATAATGGTCACCATCGACCAGGCCAGCCAGACCCTGCTGGACGATGTTGAAGAAAGGGTCGAGCGCTCTAAAGGCCGCGTACTTAGGATCAGTCATAATTTCGCTTCAGCGTCTCCCATTCGGCCGCATCATCGACGAGCGTTTCAATGTGTCGTTGCAAGAGGTCAGAGGCGATTGTGGCCATGTTATTTGATTGTTTTGTCGGCGGTTGGCTCCAGCGCTTGGTTAGGTGTTGGACTTCCGGCTGCGTCAGTCACGGCCTCGATATTCGCGCCTTCATGTCTTCCACCGACATCACATGGGCGGTTGATGCCGCGAGAATCACCAGCGTGGCGTGATGGACGTCGGCGTTCGACATCGCGCCAAATCCTCGATCTGGATAGTCGTAGGTAGCGGTCGCGTCGGATAGAAAGACGACTCGATAGTTGCGAAACATCGCGTCCCGCGCCGTGGCCTGACAGCAATTCTCGGTCGTCGTCCCGGAGATGATGACGGTATCCACCCCCCACTCGCGCAGGATAATGTCCAGATCCGTGCCAAAAAAACCGCTGTAGCGATGCTTCTTGATGACATGTTCGGCAGCTGCCGGGGCCAACTCCGGGTAGATGTCAATGCCAGGCGTGCCATCAACCAATGCGTCACGATTGGCGATCGGCGGATGCATGTCATCGAATAATCCCATGTCGGATCCATCGCGCCGGTGCACGTGCGCCGTGTAAATGATTTTGATTCCGGCCGCGCGGCAGATTTTCAGCGCTTCGGCGAGCTTAGGCACCACTGCACGTGCCGCAGGCGTTTCCATCGCAGCGCCCGAAGCTACGAAGTCGTTTTGCATGTCGACCACGATCATTGCGGTCTTCTTTGGGTCGATCACCTCAATCTGCATCACTTGCCTCCTGTGGTCTGATGATTCACCATGGCACCTAACGAGAAAGAGATAAGCCACCCCGCCACTTGAAACAAAACTTGTCATTTGTCCTCACGTGCATCACAAGTGGCGGGGTTTGCTTCATCGTCTGGTTAG
>QHXE01001028.1:1342-3092 GCA_003222835.1 Acidobacteriota bacterium
AAACACCGAGCAACAGTTGTCGGTCGAAGAAATGGTACCAAACGCGGCCGAAATCATTGCCGACATTGTAGCTGAAGCCACCGAACAACGAGCCATGCTCGGAGACTTCGGAAATGTCGAAGGGGTCAGACATCCCATCGCGAGAAACAAACTGCCGCGCTAGTGAAAAGCACTCTGCAGCGGAAGCACCACTGGGCAAGTTGTGCCGATAGGCTGTGGAGACCTGAAGCGAACCCAGCGCAGTATCTGGCCGAGCGAGGACAAAATGCTCGAACTCGTGAAACAACCAAGACGGTGGCGCCACTATCTTTAAGCCGGCGAGGGTCATGCGGCGGACTGCATCTAACGAGAAAGAGATAAGCCACCCCGCCACTTGAAGCAAAAGCTTGCGTTTATCGTGACGCGTAACACAAGTGGCGGGGTTGGCTCCAGCGATTGGTTAGGCCTCATGGTGGATTCAGGGCAGCGAAGTTCCGCCGATAGACTGAAACGTCTGCGACTGACTCGGGCGTGAGTTCAGTGATCTTGGGAAGGCGCCGAAGATACCACTTGGTCGGATCATGAATCGAGCGCGAAATATATACCTTCCGCTGCTCCTTGCTCGGGGATGGCGAGTCGAACAAGCCGCACGAAATCGCGGACAGGAAATATGAAAATGTCACGTTGGTAGCCAATGTCCGCCGCCAAGATAAGCGCGATGAAGAAGTCGGAATGATCGAGATAAGCCTCGAACTCGTCCTCTCGGAAAAAGCGCCACGACGTATAGTCGAAGAGCGCACGCTCCCAATTCGACCCCACCGGATAGAGCTTTCCATATTTGACTTGGACTTCGCGGTAGAATGGGCGGTTCTGGTGTCGTCTCCGAAGAATCAGGTCAACCTTGTCAACGTCGAGAAAGCGCGTGTAGGGATTCCAACCGTTCTCGAAGAACTCGAACTTGGCGTAGGTCTCACCGAGGATCTCGTAATGACCAGCGCCTCGTCGAATGTCTGCCGATAAGAGTTGCGTAGGTTCTTCAGGCATGGTCGGCTCCATCGTCTGGTTAGGCGTTGCGGCTGAGCCAGTCGCTAAAGCGCGTCGTTCCAAGTCGAGGGTTTTCACCCGGGGTGAGGCTTTGATCGTTCACGTTTATGCCGTAGTAGGTCGCGCTGGCGTCGGTGATAACCTTTCGGGCGTCCCCGGTTGCGTTCAGGAACTGCCGCACGAGTTCGTCTTGACGGATCGGTTCGGGACCGGCCAGATCGACCGTGCCGTTCAATGGCTCCGCGAGGGCCGCTTCGGCCACGATGGCGGCGACGTCATCCGACACAATGGGCTGCATCAGAACCGGTGGAAGCCGAACAGTCTGCCCTTCAGTCGCCGACTGGGCGATGCCACCCACGAGCTCGAAGAACTGCGTGGCGCGGACGATCGTGTAAGGAATCGGGGCAGCCTTGATCAGATTTTCTTGAGCCATCTTCGCACGGAAGTAACCGCTCGCGAGCAGGCGGTCGGTGCCGACGACCGACAACGCCACATGATGGCCGACGCCCGCAGCCGCTTCCGCAGCCAGAAGGTTTCGACCCGACGTTTCGAAAAACGCCAGGACTGCCTTGTCCTCCCAAGAGGGGGCATTCGCGACATCGACGACGACCTGAGCGCCGGCAAGCGCGTGCGCCAGTCCCTCGCCAGTGACGGTGTTGACACCCGATGATGGTGATGCCGCCACCACCTCGTGGCCCTGCTGACGAAGGTTCTTCACGACCTTTTT
>QHXE01000028.1 GCA_003222835.1 Acidobacteriota bacterium
ATTGCAAATTGAAAAGTGAAAATCGCAAATTGCAAATTAGGCCGGAGGGAAAGTCTTAAGCCGAAGTCGAAGGGAGTCCCCAGGTCTGAGAAATGACTTCCTCAGCGGACTGAAAGATGAAAGGAAGGACACGATCGGCTCCGTCGCAATGAGCTCGCCAAAATTACAATTTGCATTTTTCAATTTGCACTTTTCAATTTTCAATGCCTTTCCTTGTCCACCGCTTCCCAGCAACCACTGGCATTCGATCGGCGCGCCGCATCCAAAACCATTTGCACGCGATAGCCATCTGCGAACGTCGCCGCGCCATTGGCGCAGGTTTCGGCATGCGCGCACTGTTCGGCTCGAATGTCGATCGAGTGCTACGACAGGCGCCTTGCCGACTGGTTGCGCGCCCGCTCAAGCATGCCAAAGCGTTCCCAATCGAGTTGAGTGGAATAAAGGCCATCAGAAAATCAAAACCGAAGGTCGTGCCTACGGCCCTTACCGGCTAGTGGCACAAAACCAGAACCCCAGCCTTCAACCCTTCAAAGAGACATTCGTCGCAACCGTAAAGCGTTGCCGATCACGGAAACCGAGCTGAAGCTCATGGCCGCCGCGGCGATCATCGGACTCAACAGAATTCCGAAAACAGGATAGAGCGCACCGGCGGCAATAGGCACTCCAATCGAGTTATAGACGAAAGCGAAAAATAGATTCTGTTTGATATTGCGCATCGTCGCTTGGCTTAAACGAATGGCGCGCACGATGCCGCGCAAATCTCCCTTCACTAAGGTGACGCCGGCACTTTGCATTGCGACGTCGGTACCGCTTCCCATCGCAATTCCCACTTCAGCTTGCGCCAGCGCCGGCGCGTCGTTGATACCATCGCCCGCCATCGCGACCTTGCTGCCTTCACTCTGGAGCCGCTTCACAATCTCGGCCTTCTCGTTCGGCAGGACCTCGGCCACGACTTCATCGATACTCAGAGCGTTCGCAACTGCTTGCGCGGTAGTGTGACTGTCACCGGTGAGCATTACGATCTTGATTCCCTGCTCATGCAGTTGTTTGATTGCTTCAAGCGTCGTCTCCTTGATCGGATCGGCCACTCCGAGCAAACCCGCTACTTTGGCATCAAGCGTCACGAATACCACGGTCTGGCCGTCAGTGCGAAACTTTTCCGCTGGCGACGCGAGCGAGCCGGAATCAATATCAAGTTCTTCCAAAAAGGCTCGATTGCCGAGACCCACCGAGTGCCCGTCTATCTGACCCTTGACGCCTTTGCCGGTAATCGATTCGAATACTTCGGTCTTCGCGAGTTCAACTTCGCGCTCCTGAGCGCCGGCAACGATTGCCGCCGCCAGCGGATGCTCGCTGCCGCGCTCGAGACTCGCGGCCAGCCATAGTAGTTCCTTTTCGCTTAGTTCATTCACCGGCATGACTGTGATGAGCTTTGGTTTGCCTTCGGTAAGCGTGCCGGTTTTATCGACGACGAGCGTGTCAATTTCGCGAAGCACTTCGATCGCTTCGGCGTTCTTGAACAACACGCCCACTTCCGCGCCCTTGCCGGTTGCCACCATGATCGACATCGGCGTCGCCAGACCCAGCGCGCAGGGGCAGGCAATGATGAGTACGGCAACGGCATTGATGAGCGCGAAATCCATGCGAGGTTCAGGCCCAGCCACCGCCCACACGATGAACGTGACTACAGCGATTAGAATCACCGCCGGGACAAAGTAGCCCGAGACTAAGTCAGCAAGTTTTTGAATCGGCGCGCGACTGCGCTGCGCCTCTGCAACCATCTGTACGATCTGCGCCAGCAAAGTTTCCGAGCCAACTCGTTCCGCTTCCAGCACGAGCGAGCCGGTCCCGTTCACGGTCGCGCCCACGACGCGATCGCCGGCTTTCTTTTCCACCGGAATCGGTTCGCCTGTCACCATCGATTCATCGACGGTGCTCGCGCCTTCCGCAACCACGCCATCGACGGGAATTTTCTCGCCGGGACGAACCCGCAAGCGATCGCCCTTTTTGACTTGATCGAGAGGAACGTCGTGCTCGCTGCCATCCGCTGCAATTCGCCGCGCTGTTTTCGGCGCCAGGCCCAGCAACGCTTTAATCGCTGCGCTAGTCGCGCTGCGCGCTTTCAATTCGAGCACCTGACCGAGCAAGACCAGCGTGGTGATTACGGCCGCGGCTTCGAAATAGACCGGCACATTTCCCATCGGGTCACGAAAAGACGCCGGAAAAATTTGCGGCACGAGCGTGGCAATCCCGCTGTAAGCGTAAGCCACAGCTATACCGAGCCCGATTAGCGTGAACATGTTAAGGCTGCGGTTCAGAATCGACTGCCAACCGCGAACGAAAAAAGGCCAACCACCCCAGAGCACTACGGGCGAAGCCAACGCGAGTGAAATCCACGCCACGACTCGTGGAGCAAACAGACTGCGCACGGGATCGCCGGGAATAAACTCACTCATGGCCAGCAGCAGCAAAGGCAACGTCAAAGACACGCTCAACCAGAAGCGTCGCTGCATACTGATTAGTTCGACATTCTCTTCCTCACCAGTGGCGACACGCGGTTCGAGCGTCATTCCACAGATCGGACAAGAGCCGGGCCCATCACGCACGATTTCGGGATGCATCGGACAAGCGTATTCGCCTGCTTTGGCTTTCTTTGAAGAAGTACTCTGACTCTCAATTGGAGTCGCGCGGTGGGTGTCGAGGAAATGAGTGGGATCATCGCGAAATTTGTTCAGGCATCCTACGCTACAGAAGAAATAAGTCGGCCCTTGGTAATCGCAGAAGCCGGCTGCCTTCTGTGGATCGACCATCATCCCGCACACCGGGTCTTTCGCCTGATACTCACCCGCATTCGGATTCACAGACTCCATATCGTCTACAAGCGGTAATCGCTTATTGAGCAGGATGCTCTTTCAACCGCTCAGCGCGCAAGAGGAAACTCCGTCAGTGATGATTCCTCGAAGCGAGCTTTAATAGCGGGATTCGATACTCGGTGTATTTCAGTCGAATCTCGCGTACCTGAGGCCGTGCGCAAACCCTGAGGGAGGGCGCAAGCATCCGAGTCTGTGCGCAAGGAGCCGCGTAGCGGCGAAATATTTATAGAACCCCGCGACTAAATTCGGATTCTTTGGCTCCTTTAGGAGCGCAATGCTCTGTCGCCCATAAATGGGCTCGGGAGTTAAAATTAATCCGGCTCGTATCTATAAACATTTCGTCCCTACGGGACTCTTGAAGATTGGACGGTAGGTTAGCTATTGACAGACTTCGATGCCCGAGGAAGAATGACGGGAGAATTGTGAAAAGAGAAAAGGACATCAAAGAAGTCAAGGTCGAGCGTCCGCGTCGCGCCGTTGTTTCGGAAAAAGAAGCCTTGAAGCGTATGAAGGATTTCTCGAAACGAAAGGAGCAATTCCTTGCCACTGCTAGAACGGGCAAGGGTCGAAGTGTACGTCCCTGACCTGCCCGCACCTCACTACCGCAATTTGCTTTTGTCTTTCGAAGAAGAATTCACTTACGCCTTCGTGGCTGCACGATCGTGCGTGGGCTTGATGGCAGTTATCTTTCTCGCGTTGGAGTGAAGACTCCCGATCGAATTAATCTTATCTATACTGACTTGCCACTCGCGCTTTCCACAAACTTTGATAGCGCAGCTCGTTACGCTTACGAACTAAAACAGGCTGCATTCGACGCTTTGAAAGAAGAGACGGTATTAGTAGCCGTTGGGCAGATCTATCACGCTTTGTGAGGAGATAATCATGGATCGTGGGAAGACGATTTTATTTGTAGATAACTCGAACATATTTCAGGGATCCAGGAATGTCGGGTGGACAGCTAATTCATAACCGCCCCTCTTCGTGCGTTAGGCCCAATGGACTGTTTTCGATTAGAATTGAAATGCAAAATGCAGCCCTCAGACCTGGAGACAAACAACTTCATTAGGAGGCAAGATGAAGATCAGGGTACTACTTAAGATCAATCAATTCGCGATAGTCTCTCTCCTGCTGATTGGAATTGGAGTCGCTTCGACTTCGAGTGTTGCGGCCCAGCGCCGAAATCGCTGGGACGGTTATCCAAACTGGGGTGGCTCTTATCAGCTTCGCGAGACGGCGCTTAATGCCGGCTACAACGAAGGCTCGAAGGAGGGGCGCAACGACCGTGGCCGCAACCGCTATCGGAGCTCCCAGGAATTCGGGGCCTATAACGACGCGAGCAAGGACTACAATTCGAGATTAGGCGATCGCGACCTGTACCGCCGGTATTTTCAACTGGCATTCCAGCGCGGATACGATACCGAGAATCAGAATAACTATGGGAACGATCGGAATGACCGGTACGATCGGAATGACCGGAACAATCGGAATGATCGGAACGATCGTGACCGCGATCGAAACCAAAGTCAAAACGATCGGCGGGGCCGCAACTGGGATCGCTATGGCCAGTACGGGGGCTCGTATCAACTGCGGCAGACGGCCTTGAATGCCGGTTATAACGCGGGCAACAAGCAGGGTCGCGACGATCGTAGAAGAGGAAGGCATCGAAATTACTCGGACTTCAGCGCTTATCGGGACGCTACGAGTGATTACAGTTCGCGGCTGGGCGACCGGGAGATGTACCGCCGCTACTATCGCGAAGGGTTCGAAAATGGATACGAAGATGGGTATCGAGGGTATTAAGCCTCTCGAATCCATTTGGATTGAATGGAGCCCGATCGCAAGGTCGGGCTCTTTCGATTTGCAGGTCGGATTCTCGGACCGGAGCGGCAGTGCTCAGACTGTCAGCCTGGGTTTTCACGTTCGGCCGTGAAATCATAGGTCAGATAAAGCTTCAAAGAACCTTCCTGCACTTCAGCGCGCACATCTTTCACGCGTGCTTTCAGTGAGCCACCGCTCGCCTGAATCGGCAATGAAAGGGCAAGCTGCGAAACGCGCAGGACGGCGAATGGATTCAATCGTTCGTCGATCGTTTTGCGCACGAACGCCGTGATCAGGCTGCTCAACAGTGCCGGCACGTTATCGAGGACCAGTTCATCAATATTCAATCGACCGAAGACCGTTTGCTTTTCCTGATCGAAGGAGAGATCGACTGTAGCTCTGGCGGTTCCCTTGAACTGAATGCAACTCGTCAGAATCGAATAGCTTCCCGTGAAAGCCAGCGGTGCCGTTATCTTGCCGCCGGTAAAGCGCACGCCGGTCTTCACGTTGTTGCCTTCAGGATTCAGCGCCAGAACGCTGTTGCATGAATTCTGAAAAGCGATTGGTTGCATCGGTCTCTGTCCGAAGTTTTGTGAAAGCTTCAGTTGCGGCGGGCCGAGCTGTTGAAAAATTGTCCCCAGCAGCGAATCGAAAAACTTTTCTTCGATCGTAACGGCTACGGTGCTCGACGCGTCGTTGCTCTGATCGGGCGGTCGCAAGGGCACTCCCGGCAACGTACGCGAACGCCACGCGCCAAGAAAGTAGAATGTCCCTACCGCGCCCAGCAGCAGCCCTATAATCAGAACCAGCAGATTTCTTCTCATGGGCTTGGACTCGTCGAAGAAGTAGGCGTTGGCGATGCGCTCCCCGCGTTCATCATCGCTTTCAAGATGGCCGCCACCGTGCTGGTCAGCGCGTCGATTTGCTGTCGCACTTTCTCCGGCGGCACTGCGGCGTAGCCTGTCGGCAATTCAAATAGCGACGTCTCGATGTTCGTGTTGATGTCGCGCATCTCAGCGACTACGCGCGCGGCTTTCACTCCCTTCACATCGCCGGAGCTTTCCGCGAGCAGTTCCGATCGCAGCGGCAGGCCGGTTTCTTTGTCGACGTAAATATACGCTTCGGCTTTCACCTCGCCGGCTTGCGTGTTGGTATTCGCCGATGCGCTGTAGCGATATTTCTCAGCCGTGCGCCCATTCATCGGCCCTTCGCCCGCGCGCTCGACGCCCTTCAAACCCTTCAGATCCTCAACCAATTGACCCGGCGTCAAGAGCTTATGAAGCTGAACTCCAGTGGCCTCCGGCGACAGTTCCGCATACTGCTTACGCGCCGGCGCGATCACGTAATGATGATTGTCGTGATCGAGATAGATTAACGGCGTGCCGTCCGGCAGCTTGAACTCGACCCGGCGATCGTCGCCATTGCGAGCAACCTGCATGGTGAGCGAAGGAATGCCAATCGCCTTTTCACCGCCTTCGGTTTCAATGCTGAACTGTAGAGTGGCGCTGTATTTCTCAGGTTCGCGAGCGTTTACAGTCGCGCTGCTCGTGCTCTCCGAGCTCATGTTGCTGTTAGTGACGCTGGAATTTGAGTTGAGCGACGCATTTGTATTAGCGTTCCCATTTGTATTGGCATTTGAATTCACGTTGCGCGCCGGTTGACAGGCGACGGCGATGAGTAAGAAAGAGATTGTAAAAACGGTCATAACTTTTGCTCGACGCCGCAGCTTCTCATTTTCTCGCATGACAAACCTCACCGGTGCGGTCGCCAACGCGCCGCTTGATTGATTCAGACCAAAGGGGACCGAAAAGAGAATAACACGGCATGTGAATGCGCGCGAAGCAGTCGTGAAAATAGGGTGTGTTGTTTTGCCCTCTCCCTTTGGGAGAGGGTTAGGGTGAGGGCCGGAGGTAGCAGGAAATCTCCTTCATTTTATTTTGCTGTAGCTTCGCCCCTCACCCCGACCCTCTCCCAAAGGGAGAGGGAGTTGGCCGCCAAGCGAGTTTTGTTTGACACTCCCTATCTCGTTACAGTAAAACGCGTCTGCTTTCCGACTCTGCAACGATTGGTGACCTTATGAAACATGTTCCTTTGATCATCGCGTTAGTCTTGATAGTCGCGGCGTGCAACCTGAGCAACAAATTCAAAACAAGTAACAACTCGAACTCGTCGTCTTCGTCGCCATCGTCGAACGACAAATCGGTTACCGGCGAGCCGGTTGAGAAACCGAATCCTACCGCCGCGCAGACCGCAGCGATCGCGAATGGCCAGGAGGTGAAGTGGGACCAGCAAGGAATCACTTGGACCGTGCCCGCCAACTGGAAGAAACAAGACGTACGCAACGAAACGTTGAGCTATGCGGGTAGCGGCGCGTTTCTTATCGCCAACATCTCCACGATGGATTCGAGTTTTCCCACCGACGTTAGTATCAAAGCGATGAGTGAAGGCGCCAAGACCGAGAAGAAGAACGGTAAATACGATGAAGTCAAATGGCTCGCCCTCGACGATCTCCGCGGCCTTGAGTTTCGCGAATCAAAACAGGAGAGACCTGACGACATTCGCCGCCTCGAGTGGCAAGGTTATCGCACTTACGCAGGACAAACTCAGCTAGTGACGGTCATTCTGTCAACTAACGACACAAACTTTCCCAAACGAGAGGACGAACTCTATGGGATTTTGTACTCAACGAAGATTATCCACTGAAGGAGCTAAGGGCTAAGAGCAAAGGGCTAAGAGCGAAGAGCCAAGGGCAATTGATAATCCATCACAAGCTAGCCGATGAATTGGACCAGCGGCGGCTCTATCGATATGCAGAGCAGTTGCGAGCGGCGGGACTTTCTTTGACTAACAACATTGCTGAAGGCTCGGGCAGCACTCACCCACAGGAGTTCAAGCAGTTTTTGAATATTGCCAGACGCTCTTTGTTCGAAGATGCTTCAATGCTAATGGTCTTTGAGACTCTCGGCCTGTTTCGTTCCGCTGACATTGATGGGCTGTTGACGGATTGCGATCTGCTGAGTCGCAAGATCACGAACTTTTCCAAGACTCTCTAGATTTGAGGCAAGAGCGAAAAGTCTGAGCCAAAAGCTAAGAGCGAGGCCAGTAGCAACGGCCCTTTGCCCTTAGCTCTTTGCCCTTTGCCGCCTTCAGTTCTTCTTAATGTAATTTCTATGCACCCACGTATCGGACTTCGCCCGGTCGCGCGTTTCGAAGAATACATTGTCGTCAGTCTCGCGCGTCACCATCTGCACGCGGCCGGAAACATCCTTCTGCTTTTCAGTTCCCTTCGCCGAGTCATCAAGAAAGCTTTTCACGTCAGTCGGTTTCGGCGCTTCGAATTTCTCGCCCCGATGCAACTCAGCGACGGCTTCGATGGCGCTGGCTTTCAGCAGCTTCGGCCAAAGCTTTTTGAAGAGCGTGCTTGACGCGTAGACGTCGGCGCTGTTCACTTTACCATTGATCGCGAACACGTAACCGATTACGTCAGGCTTGCCGTCGACGATGCTCGACAGCGCTTTGAGCACCTGTTTGTTTTCCAGCGCTAACTGGAAACTCGTCGGTGAAGCGTCGCCATTCACGCGCGTTCCCACATTCGCGCTGAGCTTGTCCTGAGCCACTGAGACCTCGCGCCATACTTCGCCCTGCGAGCCCTTCATCTTCGCGGCGAGTTTGACTTCGCGGCTGGCGACAACGTTGGCCGATGAATTGAAAACGGTCACCTGTTCGCTGCCACGCTGACTCCATCGTCCGTTCTCGACACAAAACGCGGCGATCGGAATCCTGCCGGAGCGCGGCGGCAGAATTAGATCGACCGCCATCATGCGATCCTGCTGTCCGCCTTTTACGATGTCGCCCGATTGCACATAGACCTCTTGGCTCGAGATGTTCTCGATCGAGAGTTCGTTTACTGAGCGCGTCTCGCGCACGATCACTTTCTTCTGCACCAGGGCTTCCTGCAGAGTTATGAACGTCTCTCCCTTGATCTTGTCTTTGCCATGAATCAGAAATACGGTGAGGTTGCCCTGCGTGAACGGCCCTTCGAGGCGATAATCGTCCTTACCGTGTGACGCCTGTCCGGCATGACTCCCCCAGGCGACGATGCCAAGCGGCGCTCCCACTAACAATACCAACGTTGCCACAAATCCAATCAGATTCGTCTTCATTACTTTTCTCCTTCCAGTTAGTCCGAAACCGTCTGCGGTAGCGGGCGGTTGATCGCCATTTGTTCGACGCTGTTGATGACTGAGATCAACCGCCCGCTACCGCGGGCGGTCTGACCAGTTAGCCTGAACCTTGCTGTGCGCCTTGTGGCGCAAGACAGTCATCTTGTGCGACGAAGCTACCCTGGGGAGAACCTTCACACAGCGCGAAATCGAAAACCTCGAAGCTCCGCGAAAGAGCATGCGGAAACTTTGTTTGGTTAGAACGTGGCTGGGGAGCCTTCTTGCGCCGTTGGATTAGAAAGGTCGATGATTTAGTTGTCCTTGTTGGTAAAGCAAACCCGCGATGCTTGCGAAAATGAGTTGGCGCCAACTCTCAAAAGGTTGTTGACCTGTTCTTGTCAGTCGTGGCATTATGCGCGCTAAGGCGTCCGAGGATTTTGAAATGTTCTTGATTCGCCCTGCCCCTATTTCTCCTCAAGAAAACAAATCCAACCCGACCCAGGATTATTAAGTCCTGGAATTAAAGCTCGCGCGGTGCGGCGCGAGGGAAGGGCTGGCCTCCATGAAA
>QHXE01001029.1 GCA_003222835.1 Acidobacteriota bacterium
CGAAGCGCAACGTGATTTGTATCCAGCCGAGTATTCAATCCCGATTCATCCGACCGCCGATGCCCAGGCGTCTCAGATTGTAGCTTCGCACAGCCTGATTCCTGACGCCCTCTATCACGCGTTCGCCACGTTCGGCGCATTAATGTCACCTGAGTTGCCTTTGACGCGACGACAGCACGAAATGATTACCACGGTCGTGTCAGTCATCAATCGTTGTCATTATTGAATCGAATCTCACGCAGAGTTTCTGCGTCGCGTGACCTTGAATGAAGAGTTGGTAAAGGCGCTGCAAGATGACTACAAGACTGCTCCGATCTCAGAGCAAGACAGAGTTATGCTCGATTACGTTGTGCAACTGACCCGCGATGCCACGCGCGTCTCCCGACATGATCACGAACAGCTTCGCTCGGCCGGATTCGACGATCGAGGCATTCTACAGATCACACTGATAGCCTCGTGGTTTAATTACATCAATCGCGCGGCGGATGCGTTAGGTGTGGGACGAGACTAGAAGAACGTTTGCAGGATCACAGTTCTAGCAAGCGCAGCAATTCAGCGGGCCTGACGATCTCAAATCTGAACCCTCGATGCTCTTTCGGCGGGATTTCAAGTAAGTCGCGATCGTTAGTGGCGAGATAACGTGCGCGTCCGGTGTGGGCCGTGTCAAGCAGAGTGTTGTCATCAGGGTCGCGGCTGAACATGAAACGCTTGCCCAAGTTGATGCGCGTAACTGTACCCGCGGCCTCCATTCTTAGCCTAAAACTTTCAATTCGGCCAATTTCAATGCCAACCCGTTCTAATAATTCCAGATACTCTGCGATGA
>QHXE01001018.1 GCA_003222835.1 Acidobacteriota bacterium
TATTTTTGAGAGCGGCAGGCGCACGCGAAAGTTTCCACCCGCGAGCATCTCGATCTCTCCTGCGGTGCCATCGGAGTAATGCACGCCTGCTGGCAAACGTGGCTGAAACGACTCGCGCTCGTCAGGCATGCCATATGAACGCTCCACGCGCAGCCATTCGATTTGGGGAGGCGTTGGCAGTGGCTCGTAATAAACTTCAACGCCCACTAATTCGTTCCGTGGGTTGAGGATCCGGCCGCTCAATAAGACTGATTGTTTAGACTTCACCCGTTGTGGAATTGGATCGACACGCACATATTTCGCGACATAAAGCTCTGCGAGCCTGAGGTGAAAACCTCGCAGTGCGATTCCGAATCCGACATGCGTGTGCGCCGGAAAAAGAATGGTTCTACGATGGCCATCATTGGGCGGCTTCTCGTTCAGCATCGAGAGATGCATGTCATGCAAGTCTTTCAACACGCCCGCCGGTGTGAGCGACAGGATGTCGTCCGCCGACGAAGCGTTTTCTTGCACGGCGTCGGTCCCACCCGCGAACGAATAGCGATGATAAGGTTTGCGTCCGTCGCTACCCCAGTGACTGAGGAACTCACCTTTGGCCATATCGAGCGCATGATCGCCGGCAACGTTGCAAGCCAGGCCGTCAAGCTCAAGCTTACTCAGGCCCGCTTGGGAGCGTTCTTCATTAACCGTCCTTAAGAGTTGCTCGCGCGCCATCGGAAGATCGTCTTCGCTGAATCGGCCGCTTTCAATAGGCGTTTGCCCGCGCGCGATGGTGCGGAGTCCGAGGGCAAACGGAGCAGCGCTCTTGAGGAAGGAACGACGACTAATTGCAACTTGAACGAGATCCATAACCATTCAATCGCTCATGATACAAATCCCGGTCACGGGAAAAGCCTTTTCGTCGGGCACTCTTCTGATCCAGAAAACGATTGTGTAAATCCCCGGTGCATCCTTGTAAAGCCTTGCGGGTACCCGAAACTTTCCACCTTCCCAATCGTAATCGCCGGTCGTCCGATCAGTGTAAAAGGTTCCCATGGGAGTCTTTGGTCTGAGTACCAGAAAATCATCGGGCAGACCGTAAGGACGCGGCATTCGCAACCACGCAGCATCCGGCGGAGCTGGCAGTGGCTCGTAGCAGACATCGACCTCGTGCAGAAAGTGCTTCGCATTTAGCAGCTTGCCCGTCAAAACCACGGTGGTCTTGCGCTTGGCGTGCCGCGGAAATGTATCGAGCCGCAGATATCTTGAGACGTAGAGTTCAACTAGCCGGAGATTATGATCCTTAAGCGCCATGCCAAATCCAACATGAGTATGCTGCGGAAAGACGATGGCTCGCCGATGACCGTCGTGCGGCGGCTTTTCGAGATACATTGACGTGTGGATATCAGCCAATTCCCGCATGACGTTGTTGGGCGTCACCGATTCGATATTGTTGTCGAGGCCCACGTTCTCTTGTGTCGCGTCGATGCCCCCGGCAAAAGAATAGCGATGATACGGCTTGCGGCCATCAGTGCCCCAATGGCTGAGGAATCCCCCTGTGATCATGTCCAGCGCGTGAGCGGTCGCAACTTTACTAGCGACATCATCGAGTTCCAGACCGCTGAGACCGAGATGCGTTCGTTCCTCGTTCAGCAGCTTCATCAAATGTTCGCGAGCCAGCGGAACATCCTCTTCACTGAAGCGTCCGCGCTCGACGGGCATCTGCCCGCGAGCGATTGTCGATAGGCCGAGCGCAAATGGGGCGGCCGCTTTGATGAATGATCGACGGCTGATATCAAAAAGATTCGAATTCATCTGTCGTAAAACCTTGACAGTTACTCGCCTTGCTACGGGGTTAGACACTGGGTAAACTCATCACTCTTTACTAAATCAATTATCCAGGAACTGTTCCGCCGCCAAGATGGCGGCGAACCGCAGGCAAGGATGCCTGCGCTTTTCTAATGCGATGAAGATACACGAATATCAGGCCAAAGAGTTACTGAAAAAATTCAATCTGCCGGTGCCGCGCGGCATCGTCGCGCAATCGCCGGAAGCGGCGTACGCGGCGGCGAAGGAATTGGCGTGCGCGCCCGTCGTCGTCAAGGCGCAGATTCATGCGGGCGGACGTGGCAAAGGAGGCGGTGTCAAACTGGCGAAGAGCGCTGACGAAACGCGCGAATTGGCGCGACAGATGCTGGGGATGAAACTGGTGACGCACCAGACGGGGCCAGAGGGAAGAGAAGTGCGCGTGCTTTTGATCGAAGAAGGATTGCCCATAGATAAGGAGTTTTATCTGGGCATTGTTTTAGATCGAGCGAGCGGCCGGCCAGTGTTCATGGCTTCGGCGGCGGGCGGCATGGACATCGAAGAGGTCGCGGCGAAAACTCCGGAAAGGATTTTCAAAGAGACGATTGATCCGGCCGTCGGCTTTCAGCCTTTTCAGGCTCGCAAGCTGGCTTTTGCTTTGGAGTTGCCGAATGAATTGATTTCACAGGCGGCGAAGTTCATGCAATCGCTCTGCACGGCTTATGAATCGATGGATGCGTCGCTCGTTGAAATCAATCCCTTTCTATTGACGAAAGACAATCGGTTGATTGCACTGGATGCGAAGATCAATTTTGATGACAACGCGCTGTTTCGCCATCCGGACTTTCGCGACCTGCGCGACCTGAATGAAGAAGAGCCTCTGGAGATCGAAGCTTCGAAGTTTGATCTCAATTACATAAAGCTCGACGGCAACATCGCCTGCATGGTTAACGGCGCGGGTTTGGCGATGGCCACGATGGACATCATCAAACTGGCGGGCGGAGAACCGGCGAACTTTCTCGACGTTGGTGGCGGCGCTTCACAGGAGCGCGTCGAAGCTGCGTTTAGAATTCTGCTCGCGGACCCGCACGTGAAAGCTGTTCTCATAAACATCTTCGGCGGAATCGTGCGCTGCGACATGGTCGCGCGCGGGGTGGTGGGCGCGGCGAAAAACCTCGGCGTGCAGGTCCCAGTTGTCGTGCGTCTGGAAGGGACCAATGTCGAAGAAGGCCAGCGCGTGATTCGCGAATCGGGATTGAACTTTACGGTGGCGAGTGGGATGAAGGACGCGGCGGAGAAGGTTGTGGCGCTGGCAGGATAGGAATGCAAACCGACGCGAAGATTGAGAGACGCGGAGACACGGAGAATTTCGCCACGTCCCCGCGTCACCGTGTCGCCGCGTCAGTATTCAAATGGCTAGTTCGCATCTCCCGCTTTGGTCTCGCTGCTCTTTTTCTTTTCACCGCCGGCGCCAAGCTTTGGATTCTGAAAAAGTTTGCGAGCAACGTCGCGGAGCTTCTCAGCTCAGCCTCGATTAATTATCAGCGTTGGCAATGGCCGGCGACGATTGCGGTGATCACGGCAGAGATTATCGCGGCGATTTTGTTGATTGTTCCGCGCACTGTGCGGCTCGGCGCGGTCTTGGCGGCGCTAATGCTGATCGCCTTTAGCGCATTCGCGCTCTATTATGTTTACATCCTGCATGGTGAAGACCTTGGCTTGCTTGTCCCAGTGTTGATTGTATTCTTTGGATTCCGGCCGAATGTGAAAACATTGAAAAATGAAAATTGAAAAATGCAAATTTCAAATTGAAGGGTTTGCGGCACCCAATACTTAGTGACGAAAGGCAAATTTCAATTTGCCTTTTTCAATTCTCAATCTCTGTTGCATTCATCTGCTTCTCTTCATCCGCGCAATCTCATACCGCGTATTTTCAATCCGCTCTCCAGCATCAGGATGATCGGAAAACAGAGTTCCAAGTAAGCTTGAATCCTGTTGCTCAATCCGTTCCAGTTTTTGAAACATCGTTATCATTCCCTGCGGATCGAATCCGGCGCGCGCCATTCCGCGCACACCGAGAAAGTCGGCCTCGCGTTCTTCGTCGCGCGAGTGAGCTGTCAACAGTTGGGATCCGAGCATCTGGCCCAAGGCCACGCCGATATCCCGCGCGGTGCTGCCGGCAACACCAGTCAATTCACCAATCGACTTCGCAATCTCATCGTATTCCTGCGACTTTTGCAGCGTCTTCAAACTATGGCGCGCGACGATGTGACCGATTTCATGAGCCAGCACCGCCGCCAGCTCATTTTCGTTTGCCAAGCGCAGCAACGCCGTCGTGATATAGACGTGCCCGCCCGGAAGCGAGAAGCCGTTGATCTCGCGGCTCTGAA
>QHXE01001019.1 GCA_003222835.1 Acidobacteriota bacterium
GTGATAGTTGGTTTTGATTCAGCGAGGCTACGCCTCGCATCAGGCGTAGCCCCGAGTCTCTATAGAGCATCTTCCGGAAGGTCAGAGACTGTCAGAGACCTTCCGCGCATCGGGCGGCAAAGCCGCATCCAGGAATTGAGCCCTTGCTGACGCGCGAGCTTCTGCACCATCGACAAATGCTCCCGCGACGCGGCGTGTAGTTGCTCCCCTGAAGTAGACGACGAGAACCAATTCCAACAGATACACGCAGATCACAACGATAAGTTGCCGCGTTGTCATGAGTCCCTTACTCGCTATCTTCTCAATATGCAGAACTGCTCCGCACGATACGCCTTTCGAACTAGCCCTCCAGAGAACGGATTTGCGCGTGTTCACGGTTCCAGGTTCAGTCTCATTGCTTCCAGGACGGTCTGTTCTCTTTGATCCGGCTGTTGTCCGAGTTCCCGGTATTTGTCGGCTAAGTTAATCAGACCATGTGATTGATAATAACTATCATCAATCATCTGCAGAGCGGTGAGAGCTTCGAATAGTACTTCAGAGGCTTTGGCAGGTTGTTCTCTGCGCGCAAGCCTGGGAGCGATTTCCATTAAGGCTGATGCCTTCTGGTTGGCTCGCTCGATCGTAGCAGCGCGAGCAAGTGCTTGGGGTAGCATATGGTCAGCTAAGGCGAATTGGTCGGAGGCTATGAACGCGTCGACAATCTCCATTTCACAGAGAACCCTTGCATAGTCGTCTTTGATCATCTCAGTCACTTCAAACACCTGGCTATTATTCCCGGAACGTACACATAGTCTTGCGATCTCTCCCAGGGCGCGGTGTTGCTGATCCTGAGAATCCATCATTCCTACTACTTGCAAGCCTTCTTCGCGATGACC
>QHXE01000029.1:0-1215 GCA_003222835.1 Acidobacteriota bacterium
AGGGGGTGCCGCTGGTTTCTTCTTGCTCCTTTTCGGCTGCGAGAATAGGTGGCGACGTCGCTTTCGAATCGCCGAGCGGGTCTTGAGCAAATCCGGGTGCCGGCCGTTTATTATCGAGATTAGGCTTTGATGGTGCCTGAAGCCAAGCAAGCGAGAGGCCGTCGTCACCGAACCGCCCGCATCTCTCAGCGCCCGCTCAATGATGGCCTTTTCAAGTTTGCGCGTCTCCTTCTTGAGGGAGAAGCCTTCCCATGAAGTCTCTTTCGGCTCTTGCTCCGCGGGCTCGTAGGCGCCCAGGGCAGCAATGACTCTTTGGGCGCCCGACACCAAACGCTTCGCCGTCGTCGGGTCCTGAGAGTGCTGCAAGAGATCCACTGAGGAATCATAGATCGCGACCAATTGCGGCGCCGCCGTCTGGTCGCTCAACTCTTCAATCAGGCTCAACTTGGCCCGGCCCGCGCCTTCAAGATCGCCCGCCGTCTCTGCGACTTCAATCGCGCGTTGGAGCAATGACCTCGCAGACAAATAATTGCCGAGGCGGGCGAGCGCGATTCCGTGGGTGTTCAACGCTTCGGCCAGGACCGCCTGCTCGTCGCCCCTCTCAAGAACGTGTACGGCGTATCGCACTACCCGTTCAGCTTCGGCGAGTCGATTTTCGGCGAGGAGAGTTCGGGCCCGCGTTTCATCGGCCTGAGCGACCGCACCCATGTCCTTCAGTTCGAGAAAGAGGTGACGAGCGCGATCAAGATGCTTATATGCGTCGTTAAATTTCCCGATCGTGAAGAACAGGTAACCAAGATTGTTTTCGACGCGAGCGAGATACCGCATATTCCCCGCTTGCTCGAAATGAAAACTGGCGGCCGTATATTCCATCAGCGCTCGGTCCAAATAGTCTTCTCGGTTTTCAGGGGCGGCTAGTCTCCTGAAGACCAGCCCGTACTCGATGTGAAAACTCCCCTTGAGAGCATGATCCTCACTTCGCTCTACCAGAGGCGCGGCCTGGTTATAGAGCCGCAAGGCCTCTTGTAACCGTTGCGTCCGCTCCTCGATAATGCCGGCACGAATAAGAAGAGCGGCTTTCAGATCCGAGTCCTCGCCTCCCAACAGCCCTAATGCGTTTCCGAGATGGATGCGGGCTTCATCGTATGAGCCTTCGCGCCAGTAACAGAGTGCCAGGTCGCCATGCGCCTCGGCTGCATCCCGGCTTTCACCGAG
>QHXE01000029.1:1248-8652 GCA_003222835.1 Acidobacteriota bacterium
CTGTACTGCCGAACCATCCGGCCAAAGCGCCAACGCGAAGCAACACTATAGCTCTGGTAGCCTCGTCAAGATCGTTTAGATTTGGGGGCCCGTTTCGCTCAGGCCAAAACTCGCTTAGCGCTTCGTACGCCGCCTCGTATTCGCCTGCCTTTTCCAGCTGCTTGGCCAGATCGCAGCAGTATACCGCCCGCTCGCCGCTACTTAGTCCCCGAGTCTCCTCGCGCAGCGCACTCAGTTGAGATGTTAAGTTCATATGGGGGCTACCTTTCTATTTGAATGATACAATCTTTTACGCCACGACGCTTGAACTCTATTATTGAGCTCGATAAGAGCCATCGCCAGTTCTGAAGACGCTTCGTCTTGGTGGTTAGAGAAACTCGCAACAACAATTCACAACCCAAAGGAGAAACCATGAAAACCCTAAAGAGATTAGGTGCGGCCATCGCTTTAACGTTCGTTTTCGCGTTTGGAGCCTTCGCTGATTGCCCACCACCGATACCCGGTGAAATGAACGCTCCACCATGCACCACCGCTCAAATCACGCCTGATGATCCTACGGCTCCGGAAACGAGCACGCCACCAAATACCGAAGACGTGTTCACAATTTCCGACGCCGCTGAGGCCACTGTTGATTTACTCCTAAGCGTGCTGTCTATTTTCTAACGGCCGCTTGACTGACCCCGAATCCTTGGTTGCCGCCGATTGGCTTGGCGACCTAGTTTTCGTGTGCCGACTTACACTTTTGAGAATCCCTGCACTCTGCGAGAGCCTCATGACTGGGGCGATCTGAACGAGCGGTAGCATAAACTCTCGCATCGACGAATGCAACTAGATTTCAACGTCCGAGTAGCCAGCTGACCTTTACAGTCCTATTGCAAGCTGTCAGGCGTCGCGCAAGCCGACGGTTTGCCAAACTGGCGGGCATTCATGAGAGATCAGAGCTTTTCAGAGGACTCTCTTTCCCCAAGTTAACCTTAACCCGCATTCAATTGACAAGGGCGCTTGTGTGTAGTAGCGTCCGGTGCACACGCTTATGCAACGAAGTTTCGGACCAAGTCACGGCCTCAATCCATTAATAAATTACTAAGGAGAGAGTTTTACCACTTGCAGCAGATAGAGCTTCCACCAAGAGGACTGGAAACGCTTTTCGGCGTTCACGACCAGAACATCAAGTATCTCGAATCGCTGCTCGACATTCAGATCAACGCCCGCGGCCATAACCTGACCGTGACTGGCGTGCCGAAAGACGTCGCCACGGCCGAACAAATCCTGCATGATTTTGCCGACCTGTTTGCTGAAGGACGACAGTTCACCGACCGGGAACTGCGAGAGGCATTTGCTCAAATTGCCGAAGACCGCGCCTACAGTCTGCGCGACTATTTCACGCGTTCGCGTTTCAGCCCTGCCGGCAAAAAACAAGTTGCACCGAAATCGGCGATGCAGCGGAGGTATATCGAGACCATTCAGCAGAAGGATATCGTTTTTGGCATCGGCCCCGCGGGAACGGGTAAGACTTATCTCGGGGTGGCCATGGCAGTCCAGTCGCTAATGCAGAAACAAGTCAATCGCATCGTGCTGGCGCGTCCCGCCGTCGAAGCCGGCGAGAAACTTGGATTTCTTCCCGGCGATTTACAGGAGAAAGTCGATCCTTATCTGCGGCCACTCTACGATGCATTGTTCGATCTTGTTGATTACGAACGCGTTACGCGGTTGTTGGAAAAGCGCGTGATCGAGATCGCGCCTCTGGCTTTCATGCGCGGACGAACTCTATCGGATGCGTTCGTGATCCTCGACGAAGCGCAAAACACAACGAGTGAGCAGATGAAGATGTTTTTGACGCGCATCGGATTTGGTTCGAAGGCAGTAATCACCGGCGACGTAACACAGATTGATCTTCCGACGGGGAAGCGCAGCGGTCTGGTCGAAGCTGAGCGTGTGCTGGCCGGCATCGACGGTATCGAGTTCATCTACTTCAGCGAAAAGGACGTCGTGCGTCACAAACTGGTGCAGATGATCATTAAGGCTTACGAGACGCACACGAAGAAGAGCGAGATATAATTTGGAGTGCGCCGGTATAGCCCAGCAGCGACGGCGCACTCCAAGAGTTGCGATGATCGAAATCATTAATCGCCAGCGGCGGCGCAAGATCGAAACGAAGCAATGGCGCGCCTTTGGTGAGGAAGCTTTGAAGTCGATTGGCGCGAAAAAGCCCAACGTGACTATTGTCTTTGTCGGCGACAACGCAATCAGAGAGTTGAACCGTCGCTTCCGAGGCAAAGATTACGCGACCGACGTGCTTTCATTCCCTTCCGCAGCCGAGCCGTTTGAAACGGAAAATCGATCGCATCTTGGCGAGGTCGTGATTTCCGTTCAACGAGCGACGGCACAAGCCCAGAGCAATCGTCTGAATTTTGAAAATGAAGTCAAGCAACTAATCCTTCACGGATTGCTGCATCTCTGCGGCTACGATCACGAAACTGATAACAGTGAAATGAATCGCCTGGAGTTGCGGCTACGCAAGCGACTCGGAATCTAGCTGCCTTTCAGAGATCAACCGCCCGCTACCGCAGGCGGTACTGACCGGGCTTCTAATTCCAGAGCAGTGAAGAATCGCCCAGCCATCATCTTTGCGGCCGCTTGAATCATGCGCTGGCCAACTCCGGCAATCGTGCCTCCAACTTGCAGTTCTCCCGAGTATTTAATCATTGTGCTGCCGTCTTGCTCGAGCAAATCGAAATTCGCGGAGCCTTTGGCAAATCCCACGATGCCTTTGCCCTCAACCACGATGCGATAATGTTCGGGAGGACGCATGTCTTCGAGGCGCACGTTACCTTTGAAGGTACCCTTGATTGACCCGACACCGGCTTTGAGAGTGGCCGCGTAGGTGCGCTCGCCAATCAGCTCGAGCGATTCGCAGCCCGGAATGCACCGGCGAAGAATTTCAGGATCGATCAGTGCCGCATAGATTCGATGTCTCGGCGCGTGCAGTTCTTGAGTGCTTTCGATTTGCATGAAGGATTTGGGTGTCGGGGCGTCGGATGCACGGTGTAGGTTTTTAGATTCAGTAACCTATACCCAACACCTTACGCCCCAAACCCTGCTATCTCGCTCGTGACGCGGCGGTGGTGATGGCCCGCCTCGCGAAAACCTGAGCCAAGTGCCGGCGGTAATCTTCCGATGCAAACAGATCGCCGTTGACATCGATGCCCTCCGTCGCGCGCGCCGCCGCGTCGGCGATTGCTTTGTCGTCGAGTGTTCGACCGGTCAAGGCGGATTCAACCGCTGCCGCACGATAAGCTTTCGACGACACGCCCGTAATGCCCACGCTCGCCTTCTGGCATCCGCTGTCACCGTCAAGCAAGAGGTTCGCGGCGACGCCAACAACCGCGAAGCCCGATGCGGGATGGTGCATCTTGACGTAAGCCTGACCGGCGCGCCCCTGAGGTTTGCTGATGCGAATCTCGCGCAGAATCTCGGCCGGCTCCAATGCCGTGGTCAAGAGGTCAACAAAGAAATCATCAGCTTTGATTGTGCGCTCGCCGTTTTTGCCGGCAACAACCAGTTCAGCGTCGAGTGCGATGACCGCCGCCGGCCAGTCGCCTGCGGGATCAGAGTGCGCGACGCTGCCACCGATTGTTCCACAGTTTCTCACCTGGACATCGCCGATGCTGGCGGCACATTCAGAAAGCAACGGGCAAATCTTTTTCAGCAGGTCTGACGATTCGATTTGGTAATGCGTAGTCATCGCGCCGATGCGAATCTGGCTATCTGCTTCGACGATGTAGGACAAGTCCTTGATGCGGCCAATGTCGATCAGCATCGACGGCATCGCTAGACGCAGCTTCATGGCTGGAATCAAACTGTGCCCGCCGGCGAGTATCTTGGCGTCTTCATTCTGCGCTAACAACGAAACCGCTTCATCAAGTGTGTTGGCGCGAACATAATCGAATTGTGCTGGAATCATGATTCATTCTCCTGAAAATTTCCATTTCGCCTGTGTATCCATTACGGTAAATCAGAGAGCTTCGGCGCCGGTCCAACTCCTACTTCGCCATCAACTCCTCTTCCTCGGCATCCATCCAGGCAGGCTTGAGCCCAAGGTATAGAACGTCAGGATCAATGTCCGCCCCATTGGGCCAGACAATCGTTCCAGCTTCATCATCGACTCGGACAGCGCGGAACAACTCCCGGTTTCGGCGCATTGGTTCAAACATTGGTCCCCACAAGAATTTTTCCAGATCGATGATTTTCTTCGATCCATTAGTGAAAGTTAGATTTATTCTAAAGCCGTCAAGAACTTCGACCGCCTTGACCCTAACCATTTCCTCATCGTTCATCGCTTTACTCCTAGTAGAGCGGCTCAATCGAGTGCAATGTTTGGTGGCGCTGTGCTCTTCGCCAGTTGTCCCTCAATTCGTTTCGATGCATGTCAGCCCATTCAAGCACTAGACTGTGCGCTCGAGGCGGAAGGCGTCCGCGATAGAGGCGCAGAGTGTCGATCTCGTAAAGTGCTTCCTGACCTGAATATTTTGCATGAAAATGTGGTGGCGCATGATCGTCACAGTAGATGTAAATCACAATTCCAAAGAATCGACAGATACTAGGCATTGACGCGCAAAACTATCGCGATCCGATAATTCGCCAAACCGCTTCCGGTCGAACCGGCATGTCCACATGCTTCACACCGTACGACGACAGCGCGTCGACGATCGCATTCACAATCGCCGGAGTGGCGCCGATCGTTCCGGCTTCACCGACCCCTTTCACGCCAAGTGGATTTACCGGCGAAGGCGTCTCAGTGCGGTCGGTTTCAAACCACGGAAGCTGCGAAGCCTTTGGCAGCGCGTAGTCCATCAACTCGCCGGTCACAAGCTGTCCCTGCTCGTCGTAAACGACTTCTTCATACAACGCCTGTCCGATCGATTGGACGATGCCGCCGTGCACCTGGCCATCAACCAGCATCGGATTGATTACCTTGCCGCAATCATCGACCGCGACGTATTTAAGAAATTTTGTTTCACCGGTTTCCTTATCAATCTCGACGACGCAGATGTGCGTGCCGAACGGAAAGGTGAAATTCTTCGGTTCGAAAAAGTAGGTAGCCGATAATCCTGGTTCAGTATCGGGCGGGATTTCCTTAGCCACGTGCGCTGCCAGAGCAATTTCCTGAATGGTCAGACTCGATTTGCCTTCCGTCGCGGGTTGGGGCAGGGCGCCCGCGGGCGCCTGGCCAACCGGCACCACAGGTGCAGAAACGCCTGCGGCGGTTGCTGCCTGCAAGGAATATCGTCCACCTTCGAAAGTCAGACGCGACGAGTCAGCTTGCAGCATGTGCGCGGCAATCTTCGCGGCTTTCTCTTTCAATTTTTGAATGGCGACCAGCACCGCAGTCCCGCCTACCGCCGTGGCGCGACTGCCAAATGTGCCGATGCCGTATTGCACAATCGCAGTGTCGCCGTGAATGACGGTAACGTCATTGAGATCCACACCGAGTTCATCGGCCGCGATTTGTGCAAACGAAGTCTCCTGGCCCTGGCCATGCGGCGATGCGCCGGTCATGATCGTAACTTTGCCGGTCGGCTCGATACGCACGGTCGCGCTTTCCCAACCGCCGGCCGGCATTGCCTGCGATGGACCAAGCGCGCAAATTTCGACGTAACTGGACATGCCGATGCCGATTAGTTTGCCGTTGGCTCGCGCTTGCTTCTGTTCTGCGCGCAGTTTCTGATAACCGGAAAGGTCGAGCGCTTTGTCGAGCGCTGCTTCATAGTTGCCGCTGTCGTAATCCAATCCAGTTGCAGTGTGGAAGGGAAACTCGTCAGACTTGGGAAAATTCTTTCGCCGCACCTCGACCGGATCCATCTTCAGCTCGTTAGCGAGGAGATCCATGGCGCGTTCGACCACGTAAGTTGCCTCAGGCCGGCCCGCGCCGCGATACGCATCCGTGGCCATCTTGTTTGTGAAAACACCGGTGACGTTCATTTGAATCGCGGGAATCTTGTACGCGCCCGAAAGCATCAAGCCCGTCAGCGTCGGAATCGCCGGAGTCAGCAGTTGATGATACGCGCCGAGATCCGCGAAGACGTTGTAACGCAGGCCGGTAATGGTACCGTCACTCTTGCAGCCTATTTCCACGGTGCCGACTTGCGCTCTACCATGAATCGTCGACTGGAAGTTTTCGCGACGTGTTTCAATCCATTTCGCAGGTTTGCCGAGTTGCATCGAGATCCAGCCGAGCAAAGCTTCTTCCGCATAAACGTTCAGCTTCGAGCCAAAGCCGCCTCCGACTTCGGGCGTGATGACGCGCAGCTTATTTTCGGGAATGCCGATCATCAGCGCGAGTTGCGTTCGCAGTAGGTGAGGGATTTGTGTCGACGACCAGATGGTTAATTCTTCCTCGCCGGGAAAGTATCTGGCGAGGACTCCGCGAGTTTCCATCGCAATCGGCGCGAGACGTTGATGGACCATTCGTTGGCTAACAACGCGATCGGCCGATTTCAGCGCCGCTTCGACGTCGCCTTCTCCGGAAGTCAGTTTGTAAGCGACGTTGTCACCGAACTTTTCATGAATGACAGTTCCGCCTTTTGCCGCCGCTTCTACGTCGACAACTGCCGGCAACTCTTCATACTCGACGGAAATTAGATCAACTGCATCGCGCGCTGCGTACTTATCCGCTGCCACAACTGCCGCGATTGGATGACCAACAAACAGAGCTTTATCAGTAGCGAGGACGCGGTAGTCAGGAACCTTCAAATCAGGAAGCGCGCTCGCGCATGGCACCGGGCCAATTTTTTCGGCGACATCCTTGCCCGTAAAAACGGCAACGACGCCAGGCGCCTTCAATGCTTCGCTCGCGTCAATAGAACTAATCCGTGCGTGCGCATACAACGAACGCACAAAGGCGACGTGCAAAATGTCTGGCAGTTTAATGTCGTCAACATAATGTGCCAGACCTTTGATCAGCCGGGGATCTTCGGTTCGCTTTACTCTTTGTCCAACATACTTACTCATTATGCCTCCAAAGAATCACATCTCCGTTTAGTCGCGGGACTCTGCCGCCCTCTTCGCTCGGTGGACAAGTCCGCTGTCTAAGCGGACACAGAAAAAGAGCAGTTCTTCATCTTCCAGCGCTCGCTTTCTTTGCCGCATACTCAACGGCCTCGACGATATGCTGATAGCCGGTGCAACGGCACAGATTTCCATCCAGCCCATGCCGAATCTCGTCGCGCGATGGATTTGGATTGCGATCGATAACTTGCGTGGCGGCTATAATCATTCCGGGCGTGCAATAGCCACATTGCAATCCGTGATGTTCCCAGAACCCCTCCTGCACGGGATGCAGTTGACCGTTCGCGGCCAAGCCTTCGATAGTTGTGATGTTCGCGCCATCTGCCTGGACCGCAA
>QHXE01001020.1 GCA_003222835.1 Acidobacteriota bacterium
CGAAGGACGCGGATGTCTCACGCGAAGCGTGAAGTTGGCGCGGGTTGTGCGTGGCGCTTGTTCTTTCACGCAGAAGCCGTGACAATCGCCTTTTTCGTTCAGCCCCGCGCGCTGCATCTTCAGTCTCGATTAGCTTCTGCGATATTGCTCATTACTGACGTGTTCCATCCAATCGACGACCTCGCCGTTGAGCGCTTCTTGAATGGCAATGTGCGTCATCGCCGTCGTCGGCGTCGCGCCGTGCCAATGCTTCTCGCCCGGGGCGAACCATACTACATCGCCCGGCCGAATTTCCTCAATCGGGCCGCCCCAACGCTGAACCCACCCTAGGCCGGACGTGACGATCAACGTCTGACCGAGTGGATGTGTATGCCAGGCGGTGCGAGCCCCAGGCTCGAACGTGACGCTTGCGCCACGAACGCGTGCCGGTTCCGGTGCCTCGAACAGCGGGTCAATTCGCACGGTACCCGTAAACCAATCAGCTGGCCCGTTGCCGGAAGGTTGTGAACCAGATCTTTTTATCTCCATTCTCTGAACGTCGCTCTTTCGAGTTTGCTCTCAATCCGCAACTCTCAACCATCAACCCTCTTCAGCTCTGCCCTCCGAGCTGATATTGCCACTCACCTGTCGCGCCGGCTTGTCACGTCGTAGCTGAGCGAAGACGGAAGCCTTGTGCAAAGGCGGATCAACAATCAACTCCCCATGGTCACTCGTCGCTTCCTATGCGTGCGTCCTTAGGCATCGAAATCTAAAGACGCACGGTTCCGCGCAGCACTTCCACCGCGTATCCGCCAACACGAACATTAGTGACACGTTGGCCGTCTCGCGTTGCTCGCACATACATTTCGCTGGGACGATGAATCTCGACGCCCTGTCGAATCAGCACTTGTTCGTCACTATTTGCGATCCCGTGTTGGACCATCCAACTCGCGGCGCAACCGGCCGCTGATCCCGTAGCTGGATCCTCAGCGCCATAAAAAAACATGCGCGCTTCGGCTTCCAGTCGGTTTTCGCGCCGTTGGGGACAGAGAAAGTAAAAAAACTTGGCGGCGGTGTTCTTGAGAAATTCCTCAGCGTGCACATAAGAGAACTTTAGATTCGCCAGGGTCTTCAACTCACGAATGCCAACAATCGCGAATGGCAACCCCGTCGAGACGATCTGGATCGGCCACGGAATCTCGTCCGCCGCGATTCCAATCACGCGAGCGACTTCTTCACGCGAAAACATTGCTCCGAATTCAGGATCGCGTTGACGCATTTCGCCGAACACCTGACCGTCTGCTCGTTTTCGTCCGGCATTCTCCGAACCTGCGCTGAAACGCACCGGGATCTTCCCCGCTTTCAGATCGAGCGTGATCTCAGCAGACTTTTTTGAATTGGGAGCGGAGTCCGACGCATACAAATGCAGCGCCGTCCCAAGCGTCGGATGCCCGGCAAAAGGCAACTCTTCCGCAACAGTGAAGATGCGGACTTTGTGACCTTCGCTGGCGGGATCGCGCGGCAGGGTGAAAGTTGTCTCGGAAAGATTCATCTCACGCGCGAGCGCCTGCATTTCCCCATCATCCAGGCCGCGTGCATCGGTAAAAATGGCGAGCGGATTACCCGTCAGCGGCCTCTGTGTGAAAACGTCAAGCTGAACGAATTCGTAAGTGCGGTCCGGCATAAAAACTTATCAATCTTGTGCCGCAGACAGCGCAAGACGAATATTAATCTCTGGAGGCAATCGCTGAGAAACTCTTCGCCGTCCGATAGAAGTTTACCCGCCGCGGCGGGCTATCCGATTTCCTTTCTCTCTCAACAGCTCACCGCTTCAACATCTCAACTCTCTTCCGATTTCTATTCTGAATCTCTTCAGTTTGATCGCGGCGAGGTCAATCTCAACGACTCAACTGCTGAACACCTCAACCTCTTTCGGCCACGCACGCAACGCGATCTGCGCGACTCGCCGTAGTTGATCCCGACCGGCGCCGCCAGCTGACTGCACTGCCATTCCGCGCACGACAGTCATG
>QHXE01001021.1 GCA_003222835.1 Acidobacteriota bacterium
ATGAAAGAACGCCTGACCGACGCGGCGTTGGATTTGATGTGGGAAAACAGCTACGGCACCACTTCGGTGGACGCGATCTGCGAGCGGGCCGGCGCGAAAAAGGGAAGTTTTTATTATTTCTTCAAGTCGAAGTCCGAGCTCACCGTCGCTGCGTTGGAGGCAGAATGGAACAAAAGCAAGGCGAACATGGACGCTCTTTTTTCTCCGGCGACTCCGCCTCTCGAGCGGTTTGACCGCTACTTTGATTATGTGCACGACCGCCTAGCCGAGCTGAAAGACGAGTGCGGCTCCATCCTTGGGTGCCCTCTGTTAAGCATCGGGAGCGAAGTGAGCACGCAAGACCAAGGCGTACGCGCTACCGTCGACCGAATCTGGAACCGAAAGATAAAGTATTTTGAGTCCGCTATTCGGGATGCGCATGCGCAAGGGTTGATTGTGGCGCCGGACCCTGCAGCGAAGGCGAGAGCGCTCTTTGCCTGTTATCATGGGACGCTTGCCCAGGCCCGAATTCAAAACGACGTCGGATTAATCCGCGATTTCAAACAGGTCGCTAGGGATGTTTTGGGAGTGAAACAGGTATCCGCAGCAACTCCATGAAGACTCTTTTTTTGCCAATTTTATAGACGACTAGTCAAATATAATTCCACAGAAACCGAAAAAACTCAACCCTATGAAAACTGACCAGCAATTAGACGCAGCAGTTTTCCTCCAGACGGTTTCGGTCGCCATCGCGCAACTGAAACAGCAGTTACAACACGATTACGAGCAAACTTATCCAGACTTGCGCGAGATCGTTCACCTCGTCCTGGATGAGGAAGAAACAAAAGCTTGGGAACTCTCCTCATTCCCGCATTTGCTCCTTCCTGATCTGGTCGAAGCACACGTCGAAAAGCTCAATCTGCAGCCGGCCGACA
>QHXE01000030.1 GCA_003222835.1 Acidobacteriota bacterium
CGCCAGACTGCGCGACGCGCTGCTTGTGCAGAAATCATGCGGGCCATTGTAATCGGTCAGTTGTCAGTTGTCAGTTATTCTGCTTGCTTCGAATCTGAATGAAAGAACCGCGCCGCCTCACGAGAAGACAGCGCGGTTGTGACAAGCGTGAGACGATGTTCTCGACTATCGCCGTGACACTGTTGTTTTCCTTGCCGCCTTGGGCAAGAAGTTCTCAAGCACCCACACGTCATCCGCTCGTCGCGGTTGCTGCATGGCCATGGCAATTCGCCGGCCGTCCGGATGCACGCGAACATCCCAGAGCGGGTTATGGGTTTCCGACGACGCCAAAGCTGACAAGCTTGGGGGGCTCGCGACCGTCCACGGGAACCCACCAGAGTTCCGGCTTGCCCTCACCAAAGGTGTGCTGGACCACGAGCGAGCGACTGTCCGGCGCCCAGAGAACGCTCAGCATGTTCAGTTGATTCAGATTCTTCGCCAGCACCCACCGGTCGATGACTTACTGGGGCAGAGCGACTCGCATCAATACACGAGGTTCACCGCCGGCAACCGGGACGAGCATTATCGATTTGGACTTTGTCGCCAAATCGACATTGCTCGTTGCGAGGTATCGGCCATCGGGCGAAAGCGCCGCACCTCCGAGATTCCCTCGGATCAGTTCTCTCTCCACGCCCGACGCCAGATCTCGTTCGACCAACGGAGCCTCTAAGGCAGAGAGATCGGATACATTGGCCTTGCCCTGTCGATAGTAGAGCTTCTTCAAGTTAGGAAAATCTCTCTGCAGCGCCGCAGCCTGCTCGACTTCGCGTACCCTCCGTGAAATCTGTTGCTGCCCTTGTTTGGCGGCTTCCCGGATTGTGCTGTCGGAGGTGGTCTCGGCAAGTTTGTTTGTAAGGTCGCGCAGAATGTAAGACTCGGTAGCCGGCAGCCAGCGCGTTGTGTTCAACTCTGCGCGAATGCAGTCAAGCACCGCCTGTTGTTCTATTCCAGTTTCGACGAGACGACCCGCCGCATAAAGCGCAAACGGAACGCCCTGTTCATCGATTAGCTCAGAAGGCTGAGCCAGAATCTCTTTGTACTGAACATCGGCTTCGCTCTGTTGGCCGGATTTGGCCAACGAGCGCGCCAGCAGAAGCTGTGCGTAAGCTGCCTGCGCTGGCTTGCGCGCGACCCGCATAGCTTCGCGGTAAAGCGCAGCGGCTTTGCTGGATTGCTTCGCGGCGAGCTCCTCTTGCTCGCCCTGCTGAATTCGCTGCGCAAAGGCGGGCTCAGCCAGTAGCTGCTGAAAGTCGTCCGCCGCCGGATTCCTCTCCCAGGGCAGAACTAGCTGATTGTTCTCGACAAAGGCCACAAGAACCAGCTCCGAATCTGCATAATCCAGTGTGCTGATCCCGTTCGTCTGTGTTGCCATTGACCTGACCTGCTTTAGCTTGATTCTTTCCAGATGCGTGAGGAGTTCCTGGCGGATTTCACTCATGCGGCGATGCTGTTCATCAAGCGCACGTTTCTCAGCAAGTTCGCGTTCCTGACTCATCATGCGCAGGCTGAGGACGATCAGCACCAAAGACGGGACGACGATAGCCACCAGAAACAAGACAATTCGACGGCGATGACTGCGCTGGAGCATAAAGAGAATCTGAAGATACAGGGACGAAAGCTATTGTACTCTCCCTGCGACGGCTTCATGTCCGGGAATTGTCATGGGAACGCAAATAATTTCGCGGACAGTTACGCTTGCCCCCGCCAATTCGTACTTTCCGCGCCCCGCTTGCGTGCGCTATGATTCAAAAACGGAAGCTGCTTGATAGCAGATTCCGGCACAGGTCATGGAAGGTCAACTAAGTGAACACCCACTGGCCGAGCTGATTCGCGAGGGCATCAACGAAAAATTGTCCGGCGCGTTACGCTTGACGCGCGAACGCGTCAAAGTCGCAGTCTATTTGGCCGAAGGCGCAGTGATTTTCGCGGCGTCAAATCTGCGCGCTCATCGTCTTTCAGAGACTCTGAAGCATGATCCATCATTGAAGAATCTTAAGCTTGATAGTCTTCCGACGACGCACTCCGACGATCAACTGTCGGTCGCCTTGATCGAGCGCGGGCTGCTCACATCTGAAACGCTTCGCGGGATTCGCCAGCGGCAGGTTGGCCAGGTGCTGCGGGTGGCGCTCCTTTGGACCAACGGCAGATGGAAATTCGATCCGCGAATCCGAATCGCTGACGATCTACGCGCGCCAGTCGACGTTGACCGCCTGCTGCTGGAATGTGGGCGGCGCCTGCCTGCGAGTTTTGTGGCGACGCGTGTTAACCGAACTAACGGTAGTTTTTCACGCAGCTCGCGCGCCGTGAGTGAACCACCGCTGCTTCCCGCTGAAGCCTTCGTGCTGTCAAGAGTAGAAGCGCCACTGACGCTGACTGAATTAACATCATTAAGCGGCGCGAGCGTCGCCGAAACTTACGGCGCCATTTACGCACTCTCAATTGCAGGTTTGCTGGAGCGCAACAACTGGCCAAAGGCCTTGCTGGTTGAAAGAGCAAAGGCTTCCCAACCACAGACGCAAGCCGAGAAGCCGGCTACATCTAATGAGGGCGCGGGCGAAAGAGACGAAGCCGGCGAACTGAATGCATTCTTCGCGCGAATTGATAATGCCCAGGATCACTACGAAGTGCTTGATGTTGGCCGATTTGCTGATACTGAAGAAATCAAGCGTGCTTATCATCTGCTGGCGCGACGTTTTCACCCGGACCGTTTTCATCAGCGTGAGGCTGAGCTGCGGCAGCGTATTGAATCGGCTTTCGCCCTAATCGCCCGCGCTTATGAAACATTGAGCAACGCGTCGCTGCGCACGGCTTACGATGGGAAACTAAAATCAAAATCGCCGACCACGTCGATCACGCAAGATCAGGATAGCCAGGTAATGCCCGCGCCAATGGTGTCAAAGACCGCAAGCGCTGAATCAAGCTTTCAGAGAGGCCTCGCGGCGATGCAACAGAATCAACGCGATCTTGGGCTTCGTCTCCTGGCAGAAGCGTCGATGCTCGAGCCGCGCGCGGCCCGCTATCGCGCGCAGTACGGCTATGCTCTCATTAAGGAACCAGGCACCCGACGCATCGCGGAAACTGAGCTACAAGCGGCGATTTCGTTGGAGCCGAATAATGCGTCGTATCGAGTTATGCTGGCTGAGCTTTACAAACAATTGGGACTGAAACGGCGAGCCGAAGGAGAATTGGAACGCGCTTTGGTTGCCGATCCAAAAAATGAAGCGGCGCGAACCCTGCTGTCAAACTTGAAAAAGAAGTGACCAAGATCCATGCCGATTGCTACGATCGAAACAGAACAATTAACCACGGTCGAGGCGTTCAAAGATCTCGGCGCCGGAGCTGACGCGTTTGAGCGTTACCCAAATCCGCATGCGAAACGGATCGCGGCCATCGCCGATCAGATCGCCAAATCGTTCCAACTGGGGGCACGTGATCGTTTTTCACTGCGCATCGCCGCGCTGGCACACGATCTGGGTGAGGTCGTAATGGATCGTGATTACATTCGCCGGGCCGGCACGCTGGGCGAAGACGAGCGGATCGATCTCACTCGTCATCCTCTCCTCGGCGAACGCGAGGCCGCGCGCGCCGGCGCCGATCGCGGCGCCCAACTGTTAGTTCGTTGGCATCATGAATGGTGGAACGGGAATGGCTATCCCGACGGTCTGCGCTTCGAGCAGATTCCGTTGGGGGCGCGAATTCTGCGGGTGGCTGACACGTACGCGTCTTTGACCGACGCGAGACCTTTTCGCAAAGCTTACACTGAGCGACAGGCCCGTGAACATCTGCTTGAGTGGACCGGGTTGGAGTTCGATCCGCGCGTCGTCCGCGCGCTGTTGTCTTTGGAACCGTTCAAGGAGCTGAAGGGTTACGGTCGGGAAGAAGAGGTTTCGTCAGACTTATCAGAAATTGCGGATGAAATGATGGCGCGCGTGCAAGCGCTGGGGTCTTAATGTCTTTGTTCCGCGAACGCCCTGCTCGTTTGGATTGCGGACTTCTCCGATGTGGCTTTGCGCACAAGTGCACAGTCTAAACAAACACTAGCCAATGCAAACCCAAAATAGTCACAATGCCGGCAGCATCGGCTGGCTCGGATTCGAGTTGAGCGTGCTCCATCGTTTGAAGTTCAAGTCGGTCGCCCTGCCGCTCGCAGGTGAGCCAGGCCTTGGACTCTACCTAAAGCGTTGGAACGCGCGCGTCGCGGCGAACGATCCTGCGCAGTGGGCCTGGATTAAGTCACAAGCTTTCATCGAAAACAATTGCGAAAGGTTGACTGAAGCGGACCTCGAGATCGTTTTGGACGACGCCTATGTCCCGCGAAATTATTTTCGCAATCCGACTCTATTGACATGGTTCAATGAAACCGACGCCTGGTGGTTCGACAACGTGCGCGCCAACGCCGAGCGGTTGTCATCGCCTTATAAACGCGCGTTGGCCCTGGCGCTCGGAATGGGCGTAGGCGATTATGTTTTCTCGTTCAATCTCGACACGCGCGATTTGCGTCAGCCTTTGTCGCTGTCAAATGTCTTGCGTCGCGGGTGGCACACGCTCATGCCGCCAGTCAATAATCTGCGGCAGAATAGTAGCTCCAATCAAGGTGCAAAGAGTTTTCTCGCGGAAACTCAGAACACTGATTTGCTTTTTATGCGACTGCCTCGCCCGACGCGCGCCACTGACAGCCGCAACGCGCGTGTGCTTACCTGGCGCGAAGAGTGGATTAGGCAAGGCAAAGGTTTCTGGAGTGATTTATCAAAAGAGCGCAACAGCAAGCTGGATGCATACGTTGAGACCAAGGAGCAGTACCTCGGCTTGATCGAAGACCTGATGCAAACGTCCGCGCATCTGCCGCAATGGGCGATTGAGGCGGTGAGCGACGGCTTTGTGACCACGGATGAATTGGTCGAATGTGTCAGCAATACGCGCAAAATCGACGCGATCTACACGAAGGATTTTTCAGAACTGCTTGGAATTAAGGCAGTAATCATTACCGCCGCGGCGTAGGATAAGTTAATCGCTTGCGCGCATCACGCCCCGCGATTCTGCGCGCGACTGGCGGTAAAGCAAGCACCGCATAATACCGGCCGCCCTGGCTGCGGTTTGAAGGGCACGGTGTCGGGTTTGCCGCATTGATCGCAAACGATTTCGAATCTTTCGCGTTCCGTTCCACCACCGCCGCCGCCGCCGCCCTGCCGCGCGCCGCCAAAGTTCGCGCGCCGCGCGTCGCGGCAAGGCTTGCAACGCTTGGGGTGGCTGAGTCCGCGCTCGCGGTAATAATCCTGTTCGCGTTCAGTAAACGGAAAGGCGGTTCCACATTCAGTGCAAGTAATTTCAAAGTCTGGCATGGCTATCTCCCGAGAAGGCTCATCCTGGGCTCTGCTTTCGATTTGCGCAAAGTTTACTCCTCAGACATGAAGCTGTACAGAGCGAATCATTTGTCATTTTCCATTTGACATCCTTCATTCCCCTCTCCCACTGGGAGAGGGGAGAGGGTGCGCAGCATAGAAAAAAGAAAGAAAAAAGGGCAGATGTTTTGTTCTCGCTAAGCCCTCACCCCAACCCTCTCCCAGAGGGAGAGGGAGTTAAATGGGCAAATGAGAAATGTCAAATGAAAAATCACAAGTAATCCCGCTCGCCGCCGCTCAACTCTCATTCTGCAACTCCTCAACATGCGCGCGTACTGTCTCGCCCAGGGTTTCAAGATTGTATCCGCCTTCCATGCATGAAACGACGCGTCCGCCACAAGCCTCACCGGCCCATTGCTTCAAGACTCGGGTCATCTCCACAAAGTCTCCGTCGCTTAATAGAAGTTGTCCGAGCGGATCGCCGCGGTGCGCATCAAAGCCCGCCGAGATGATGACCAGATCGGGCGTAAACTTAGAAGCAATCTCGCCGATCGCGGAATCGAAAGCGCGCCGCTGATCCGCTGTCGGCGTCATCGCGCGCAAAGGCACGTTGAGCGTGTAGCCCAGACCACGACCGCGGCCCGTTTCCGCACGCGTGCCAGTGCCCGGATACCAGGGATATTGATGCATGGAAAAATAGAAAACTGAAGAATCGTCATAAAAGATGCCCTGCGTGCCGTTACCGTGGTGCACGTCCCAATCGATGATGGCGACTCGCTCGATTTCTTTATATCGCTTCTGCGCGTAGCGCGCGGCCACGGCGACGTTATTGAAAAGACAAAAGCCCATCGCTCGATCGGGCGTCGCGTGATGGCCCGGTGGACGGACTGGCACAAAGGCATTCTTCGCGGCGCCTTCCATCACTGCGTCGATGGCCTGACAGGCTGCACCGGCGCCGCGCATGGCTGCTTCCAGCGAATGCATTGACACCATAGTGTCGGCATCAAGATACCCAGTGCCCTCGCGGACGGCTTCCTCGACGCGTTTGAAGTGTTGGGGTGTATGACAGGCCTGAATATCACTGCGGCGCGCCTCATCGGCCTGGATCTCAACTACGTCGGACCACAAGTCGGAATCGCCGCGCAATGTATCCATGACTAAGCGATAACGTTCGGCTGTTTCAGGATGACCACGGCCCGTGTCGTGCTTTTCAAATACCGGGTGATGAACTATGGCGGTAGGCATTTGAGATCAATTTCGCATATTCGGAGGAGCAGCATCGAAGAGTTTCTTCGCCAGATCTCGATCCAGACGTTGAAGAATGACATATTCTGCCTGAGCGCCGGCTTTGTTGCGCTGCTCGATGTAGAGCAGTCCCATATGGTAATGCGCGGTCGCATAATCGTTCTTGAGTCTGATGGCTGTGCGCAGCTCTTCGGCTGCCATGGGAAGACGATGCAACTTGAGATAAGCAAAACCCAATTCAGAATGTGCGTCGTAGGCTTCAGGTTTCAGTCTCGCTGCTTCCTTGAGCTGCTCCGCCGCCTCCGCATAGCGACTTAAGTCGTTATAGATCCAGCCCAGGTTGTAGCGCACTCG
>QHXE01001022.1 GCA_003222835.1 Acidobacteriota bacterium
TTCGAACAGGCGCGCTTGTGTTTTTGCGTCCATGCCGACGCCGTGATCGGTAATCGAGATGCGCGCGCGGGGATTGCCAGCAGCCGCAATGACTTCCAGGGTTCTGGGGCCGGAGTTGGCGTCGATTAACTCAGTAGAGATTTCTACGCGCGACTTTGGCTCGCCGGCATCGATGGCGTTGGCGAGCAGGTTGACGAAGACTTCGCGCAATTGTTCGGAGTCCCACGTGCCGCGAATGTCCTGGGCGGCGTAGTCCTTTTCGATGGGAGTTTGTTTGTCGCGCACGCGATCGGCGACGAGTTCGATGCTGGAATCGATCAGCTCGTGCAGATCGACTTCGGAGGCGTCGAGCTTTCGCCGTCGCGAAAATTGGGTTACATCGACGACCAGTTTGTTTAGATGATCGATGCCGCGCTCAACCAGGCCGATGGTTTTCGTCGCATCTTCCGAAACCGCGTGCTCGCGCAGCATTTCAACCCCGAGGCGAATGCTGCCGAGCGGGTTCTTGATCTCGTGCGCCAACTGCGCGGCCGCCGCGCCAACAGCGGCGAGCGTTTCTGACCGACGCAAGGCACTTTCCGCTTTGGTTGCTTCGGTGACATCAACCAGAGTCAGAATCTGTCCGTACTCGCCTTCGATTTCCAGCGGCGCTGAATAAACGTCAAAGGTGCGCGCGGCGCCGTCCGTCTTGAGGTCCCAACGGCCGCGATAGGTGGCCGTCTCAACGTGCGAAGCGGTCGCGGCTTCCAGGAGTTTGGTTCGCTCCGGCGAATCAATTCGGTCATGAATAGATGAGCCGATGCTCACTTGGGGAAACATGCGCAGAAACGCGGTGTTCGCGCTGCGGATTCGATCCTGTCGATCGATCGCGGCCAGGGCG
>QHXE01001023.1 GCA_003222835.1 Acidobacteriota bacterium
GTGCCGTCGTAGAACGCGACGCGTGCGTCGGCCGCGCGAACGATGACGTCGCCCATCGCGCGCGGCGACATCAAGGCATCCTTCCGCTCGGAGCGGCTAAACCCCGCCAGATCGAACGCACCCAAATGTGTCTTTTCGGCCAGCCGCGACCAGGTGGGTTCGTAGGCAAATATGCTCTCGGGCTGGCGTCGTTGCGAGGCTGCGGCCCTGCGCGGCTTGCCCTCGAACTAGCGGACCAGCGTCGGCATCACCATCCCGCACGCGTAGCAGGACTTCGGGTCAAGAGGACCCGGCTCACGACCACGACCCACACGAGGCCGATGACGGGGGAGACGAACCGCGAATAGGCGCCGTCCGCTGCCCAGAATCCACCGCTTAGCCACGTGGTGCCGCCCAGCAAGACGAGCACGACGGCTGCAACCCCCGCCGCGAATAGTGCGTTCGAGATCAGCTCCGCCCGCCAGAGCCCGAACGTCCCAGCCATGATCAGCATCGCGCGCGGGAACGAAGTCAACACGACGCAGGCCCACGCGAGGTCGTTCAGCCCCGATGTGAGCGTGTTATTTCCGGAGCCGGCGATCGAGTACGCGAGGGCTGCGCCCACCGTGATGAGCAGGAGGAACAGCCCTCCGAGGGCTGCGCTGGAGGCGGTCACCGCCGCGCCCCAACCGTCTTGCCCCGCATCCGCCAACGTGGTCCTGAGAGCCGCTGCGAACCACAGGAGGTTGAGGACCGTCAGGCCGGAGAACACCGCAGCGATCAGGATCCGCGTGCGATCGCCGTGGTAGAACGCGACGAGTGCGTCGGCCGACGCGCCGACCTGCGGCTGATAACCGTAGATGACGTACGCGATGATTAAGAAGACGACGAAGTTGATGCCGCTCATGCGCCACAAGCGTTCCCAGAACACGCTGGTGGTGTACGCGCTTGTGGATGAGGTCTTGGCTATGGTGGATGCGCTCATGAGGATCTCCTCTCGAACTAAGGGTGAATTCGGAAGCCCCGCGGCCCTTGTCGCGGGCCACTGCGGAATGACGATGTGGGTGATGTGCTCATATGTTCGCGCCTCTCGCGGCGGCTGATTTGCGCGCACGGTGTCTCGAGTAGGTTATCTGCTGCAACTTCCTCTTTCATCGCCTTTTTCGTCGTGCCAGTGTTCGATCCTTCAGCTGTGGCGTCGGTTGCTG
>QHXE01001024.1 GCA_003222835.1 Acidobacteriota bacterium
CGGCGCGATTTCGTATCGCGATCAATTCGGCCCAGGCGTAGATTGGGAAAGCGTCTGCGCAAAAGTTCTTCGATTTGCTCCGTGCCTTCGCCGACGTAATAGATGTACTTGCTACCGCATACCGGACATTGCGAGGGCGCGCGTTGGTGATGATTGCAGTAGTGACAGACCAAAGTCTGGTCGCCACGATGATACGTGAGCGCGACATCGCAGTTTGGACACTCGATAGAGTCGCCGCACGAGCGGCAGAGAATGAAACTCGAATAGCCGCGACGATTCAGCAGGATAATCGATTGTTCATGGCGCAAGTGCGTTTCTTCAATGGCGCTTAATAATTCGTCAGAAAAGATAGCGGGCTTTTTTCTGCGCGCAAAGACCTGGCGCATGTCGATTATCTCGGCTTGAGCGAGCGGGCGATTCGCGACGCGTTCCGGCAAATGAAGGTAGCCGTACTTGCCGGTTTGCGAGTTGTGAAACGATTCCAATGAAGGTGTTGCGGAGCCAAGCACCACAACTGCGCGTTCTCTCTGCGCCCGCACAATAGCAGTGTCGCGAGCGTGGTAGAACGGCGATTCCTCTTGCCGGTACGAGGCGTCCTGTTCTTCATCGATAATGATCACGCCGAGATCTTTCACCGGCGCGAAGACAGCGGAACGAGTGCCCAGCACGACGCGAGCTTCGCCGCGACGCAAACGCGACCATTCGTCGAAGCGTTCACCTTTAGAAAGCGACGAGTGAAAGATTGCGATTTGATCGCCAAAGTGAGAGCGCAAACGCCGCGACAGAATGGGAGTCAGCGCAATTTCGGGTACCAGCATCATCGCGCCACGATCCAAGTCGAGCGCGGCGCGCATCGCTCGAATGTAGACTTCGGTTTTGCCGCTGCCCGTGATGCCATGAAGTAGGATCGGTGCAAAGCGACGTTGATTCAGGGGAGCCTCAATCGCCGCTAGCGCTGCGAGTTGGGCGCTGGTTAACTTGAAATCTTCAGTGACCGGCAGCTCGGCTCGCGCCAGTGGGTCGCGACGCATCTCCTCTTCAAATTCTTCGACTAATCCTTTTTTCAGCAACGTGCGAATGACCGATTCACTGATGTTCGCCGCCTTAATCAAGTCGGCAATTGCCATCTTGTTTCCATTCGCGTGCAGAGCTTCGATCGCGCGTTGTTGCGCTTGGGTCACGTGCTGGGAACGCAGGCGGGACGCCTGCTTCTCCGCCTGAGTCTCCGCCGGAGGCGAAGAAGCAGGCGGGACGCCTGCGTTCCCAGTTGATGTAGATTTCGCCAGCCGCACCGCTCGGCGCCGCTTGGCGCGTGTCGGGAGCAAGCGAGTGCGGTAGGAGCGTTCGATCAAACCTTCATGTTCCAAGTCTCGCAGCCACTTCGGTGTTTGTGTTACGCCCATGCGCAAGCGGAAGGCGCTGATTTCAAACTCACCTTCATCGGCGAGCAGACGTAACGCCCGCAACCTGGCGGACCCACCCGCTGACGCAGGTGGTACTGACTCGACCGCTAACGCAGGTGGTGCTGACTGTAGTACTTCGCGTCCGGCAGGTGTGATCGAAACTGTCTGCTCGACCGTAACGTTGATTCCGGCGGGCAGTGCCGCGCGCATCACTTCGCCCCACGGCGTTGCGTAGTAATCGGCAACCCAGCGCGTGATTTGCAGAATCTCCGGAGTCAGTGGCGGCTCGATATCCAACAACTCCTGCACGTCTTTGATTTCGGACTCAATCAAACTGGTACCCTCGCGCAGTCGAGCCGACAGCGCTACGATATAACCCGTTGTCGGTTTTGCCCCGAACTGGATCATGACCC
>QHXE01001025.1 GCA_003222835.1 Acidobacteriota bacterium
AAGCGCTCCGAGCCAAAAAAGCACTGGGGTAACACTTGGGGTAACAATCGAACGATGCCCTGCCGGGGTCCTGGGAAGGCCGCCAGTGCGGTTAAAATAAAAAGCCGGGATCAGATCCCCGGCTCCTGGTCGCGCCAGCGTGTAGGCCGTCAGCGCTTGTCGGACAGAATGGCCTGATTGCGTAAGAGACGATTCCTGGCTCATCGTAGCCCTGTTGGGGAGCCACGATGAGACAAGCAAGCAAGCGCATACCGGACAGCGCGGAGAAAACGGTCCGGGATATCCGCCGAGCCACCCGTCGGCACCATTCTGCCGAGGAGAAGATCCGCATCGTGCTGGAAGGCCTGCGCGGCGAGGACAGCATTGCTGAGCTGTGCCGCAAGGAAGGGATCAATCAGAACCTCTACTATCGTTGGTCGAAGGAGTTCCTGGAGGCGGGCAAGAAACGGCTCGCTGGCGACACCGCGCGTGAGGCGACCTCGGATGAGGTCAAGGAGCTCAAGGCTGAGGCGCGCCAGCTCAAGGAGACGCTGGCTGAGGTCCTGATTGAAAACCGCCTGCTCAAAAAAAGCGTTCTCGGGGATGGGGAGGACGCTTCATGAGGTACTCCGCATCCGAGAAGTTCGAGATCATCGAACTGGTGGAACAGTCGTCGCTCTCGATCCGTCGCACGCTGGTGCCGATCGGGATCCCAAGGTCGACGTTCTACGGCTGGTACGGCCGTTACCTGGAGGGCGGGATCGAGGCTCTGGAGGACGGCAAGCCCAGACCGCGACGGATCTGGAACAAGATCCCTGACGAGATCGGGACGGCGATCGTTAATCTGGCCCTTGAGGAGCCGGACCTGTCGCCCCGGGAGCTCGCCGTCAACTTCACGGACACCAAGCGCAGCTTTATATCCGAGGCTAGCGTTTATCGGCTCTTGAAGGACCATGGCCTGATCACCAGCCCGGCCTTCATCCTGTTGAAGGCGGCCGATCGCTTCGCCAATCCGACCACCGCCCCAAACCAGCTTTGGCAGACCGACTTCACCTATCTGAAGGTCATCGGTTGGGGCTGGTTCTATCTGTCCACTGTGCTCGATGACTTCTCGCGCTACATCCTGGCCTGGAAGCTGTGTACCACCATGTCAGCAACCGACGTGTCCGATACGTTGCAGGTGGCGCTACAGGCGTCAGGTTTGAACCAGGTCAAGGTTCTGCATCGGCCGCGGCTGTTGAGCGACAACGGTCCATCTTACGTCTCGAGTGAGCTTGGCGACTGGCTCGAGGACCACGGCATCAGTCATATCCGCGGTCGGCCTTATCATCCGATGACCCAAGGCAAGATCGAACGCTATCATCGCTCAATGAAAAACCGGATCCTGCTGGAGAACTACTATCTGCCGGGACAGCTCGAACACAGCATCGGCGAGTTCGTTGAGCACTACAACAACGGTCGATACCACGAGAGCCTGGACAACCTGACGCCGGCTGACGTCTACTTCGGCAGAGCACCGGCCATACTTAAACGGAGGGAAGCCATCAAACGAAAGACCATCGAGCAAAGACGCCGCCTGCATCGGCAGGCAATCGCAGCCTGAACCTTCAAACCAGATGAGCCAGACACTCTCTTAAAATGTCAAACCGAATGTCCGAAATGTTCTGACGACATACACTTACGCTGACGTCTATGTTGAAGGGCACAGGGAGACATTTCGGATCGACGGCAAGCCCTTCGCGAACCTTCTGAAATATCGCTTCTACAAGCAAGCGTCGGAACCGGCGACGCCAGAAGCAGTTCGAAAAGCAATAGATTCGCTGGAGGCAAAAGCCCAATATGACGCGCCAACGCGTGATGTTCACGTGCGTGTCGCCGAGCACGATGGGGCTCTCTACGT
>QHXE01001030.1 GCA_003222835.1 Acidobacteriota bacterium
TCTGGCAACGCAGGCCGCCGACGCCTTGCATCCAGCCTTCAGCAATCTGTTTGTGCAAACGGAGATTCTAAGGGATCGATACGCGATCGTCTGCACTCGGCGGCCGCGCTCAGCCGAAGAGACCACACCATGGATGTTTCACTTGATGGTCGCTGATGCCGCGGCTGGAGAAGTTTCCTATGAGACGGATCGCATGCGGTTCATCGGGCGCGGAAGGTCGGCAGTCAATGCACAAGCGCATTCGGTTGCGCTGTCTGGCAGCGACGGTTCGGTACTCGATCCGATTGTCGCGATTCGCCGCCATATAACTCTCGACCAGGACGAGACCGTCAGCATCAATGTCATCTCTGGGATCGCTGCGACGAGAGCGTTATGCATAGAGCTCATTGATAAATATCAAGACTGCCATTTCGCAGATCGCACCTTCGATCTGGCCTGGACGCACAGCCAGGTTCTGTTGCGACAAATCAATGCCACAGAGTATGACGCTCAACTTTATAGCCGGCTTGCCGGCTCGGTGATCTATGCCAATTCGTCGTTGCGCGCTGCTGAAGGCCTTCTTGCAAGTAATCGCCGCAATCAATCGGGATTGTGGGGCTATGCGATCTCGGGCGATTTGCCAATCGTATTGCTACGAATCAAAGATCCAACGCATATCGATCTCGTCAGGCAGCTTGTGCAGGCGCACGCATACTGGCGGCTGAAGGGACTCGCAGTCGATCTCGTGATCTGGAACGAAGATCAGGCGGGATATCGCCAACCACTGCACGATCAGATCATGGGTTTGATTTCATCAGGCATTGAAGCGAACGCAATCGATCGGCCCGGCGGCATTCTCATCCGGCTTGCCGAGCACATCGCTCACGAAGATCGCATTCTGCTGCAAACGGTCGCTCGCGCCATCATCACGGATAGTGATGGCACGCTGGCGGAACAGCTCAGCCGCAACCGGCGCACAGTCCTTCGCGTCCAGGAACATTTAATAACCACAAAGGCACGGAGACACCAGGAACCGGTGGCGGATTCCCATCGCGAATTGATCTTCTTCAACGGTTTCGGCGGATTCACGCCAGATGGCCGCGAATACGTCATCACCACGACACACAATCAAATGACGCCGGCACCATGGGTAAACGTGATAGCGAATCGTTCTTTCGGAACGATCGTGTCTGAGAGCGGCTCTGCGAACACATGGAGCGGAAATGCGCACGAGTTCCGGCTCACTCCGTGGGCCAACGATCCCGTAAGCGATTCGAGCGGGGAAGGCTTCTACATCCGCGACGAAGAAAGCGGCCGCTTCTGGTCGCCGACATTGCTGCCCTCCGGCGGCCAGTCGGCCCACGTCGCGCGTCACGGCTTCGGATACAGCGTCTTCGAGCACACAGAAGATGGGATTCGGTCCGAGCTCTGGGTTTATGTGGCGATCGATGCGCCGGTCAAATTTGCCGTGATGAAAATGCACAATGATTCGGGCCGGCCACGCCGGCTCTCTGTCACTGGCTATGTCGAATGGGTGTTGGGCGATCTCCGATCGAAATCGATGATGCACGTCACGACCGAAATCGATGCCATCAGCGGTACGCTTTTCGCGCGCAATCCATACAGCGCGGAGTTCGGTGATCAAGTCGCATTCTTCGACGTGGATATTGCATCGCGCACAGTCACCGGTGATCGGACTGAATTCCTGGGCCGCCACGGCACGCTTTCCGATCCGGCTGCGATGACACGTTCTGAGCTATCGGGTAAATTGGGCGCGGGTTTGGATCCCTGTGCCGCTATCCAGGTTCCTTTCGATCTCGCTGAAGGTCAGCAGCGGGAAGTTATCTTCACGCTCGGAGTCGGGTGTGGCAGTATTGGAATCAGACTCTCGGTACAATCCATGTCGAGACGCCTGATCCATCGATCAACATGCTGGCCAATGGCTGGCTGCTGTACCAAACGCTCGCATGCCGTTTCTGGGCGCGCAGTGGCTACTATCAACCGGGCGGCGCGTTCGGTTTTCGAGATCAATTGCAAGATGTGATGGCGCTCATTTATGCGGAGCCTCGTCTCGTGCGCGAGCATCTTATTCTTTGCGCCGCGCATCAATTCCGCGAAGGTGACGTTCAACATTGGTGGCATCCACCCCTGGGCCGCGGCGTGCGTACGCGTTGCTCCGACGATTACCTCTGGCTGCCGTTCGCAGCGAGCCGATATGTCATGGTTACCGGAGACGCTGGTGTTTTAGACGAACTCATCCATTTCGCTGAAGGCCGCACCATAAAGATGGACGAGGAGTCGTACTACGACTTGCCCGGCCGCTCTGAAGAA
>QHXE01000031.1 GCA_003222835.1 Acidobacteriota bacterium
GGGCTATTTTCGACCGTCCCTACGGGATTCTGATTTCACGGCTTCGCGAATCACGGTTGCCAGGTCGTCGCGCTTCACGCTCTGTTGCTCGCCTGACCGCATATCCTTGATGGCAACCTCGCGGCGCAAGCGCTCATCGTCGCCGATGATTGCCACAAAGGGAACACCGCGCGATGATGCGTACTTAAACTGCTTACCCAACGCGCAGGCCCTTGCTCCTTAACTCTGTCGCCAAGGCGATTGATTCACCAACAGAATCTTCATTCCAAATTGTAATCATCACGTCCGCCGGCGACGACACCAACTTTGCGGGAAACATCTCTCTTTCGCTCATTACCACGATAATTCGCTCAAGACCCAGCGAAAATCCGCACGCCGGAACATCTCTTCCCAGAAACATGCCGACCAGATTGTCATAACGCCCTCCGCCGCCCAGGCTGCCTGCGAGATCGGTAACATTTATCTCAATGATCGCGCCCGTATAATATGCCAAGCCCCGCGCCAGAGTCGGATCAAGTTTGATTCGCTTATCAACTCCGCTGGCTTTGGCGAATTGCAGAATCTGCCGGAGATCGTCGACTCCTCTGGCGCCGATTTCGTGCGCGCCGATGAACTCGACCAGACGCCCTAGAACGTCGGCGTTGAAAGCCGCCTTTTCTGATCCCGGCTCACCAAGATCAGCGAATCCCGCGGCGCGTCTTACTCCCGCAAGGCCCTCGAAGAAACGCATCAACTTTACCGCGGCTTCGCCAATGATTCCGCGCTCGTTCAATTCACGAGCAACGCCTTGGGGTCCGGCCTTGTCCATTTTATCGAGCGCGACAAGAGCGTCTTCGTGCTTCTCCGGCGCGACGCCTGCTTGAGCGAGAATGCCTGTCAGGACCTGTCGATGATTTACGCGAATGACGAAATCGTTGAATCCCAGTGCGACCAGCGCATCGCTCGCTGCCGCGATCAACTCCGCTTCAATCACCATCGAACGCGAGCCGAGCACGTCGACATCGCATTGATAGAACTCGCGAAAGCGGCCGCGCGCGGGACGATCGGCGCGCCAGACCGGTTGAATCTGATAGCGCTTGAAGAATTTCGGCAGCTCGTTCTGGTACTGCGCGACGACGCGCGCCAGTGGCACCGTGAGATCGTAACGCAAGGCAAGATCGGCCTCGCCGGTCTTTTCATGCTCACCGCGCTTGAGGATTTTGAAGATGAGTTGATTGCCTTCTTCGCCATACTTACCCAACAGCGTCTCGATGTTTTCGACGGCGGGTGTTTCCAGTGGCTCGAAGCCGTAGCGCTCGTATACAGACTTTATGACGCCGATGACATATTCGCGCTTGCGCACGTCAGCCGGCAGAAAGTCGCGCATGCCGCGGGCTGGTTGTGTTTTCGCGGAAGGCATGGCCGTCCATCTTACCTGAAATGCGCTTCAGTAGTAGAATGCCGCAGTCCGATAAGCTTTAGCTTGTCGTCTCTTCGAATGATGGACGGCGGAGCAAAACAGGCGACAAGCTGAAGCTTATCGGACAAGAGAGGCAGGTTCGACGCAATGGCCGCACAACCACTTTACACCGTTGAAGAGTATTTAGCCTTTGAGCGCGCCAACGACGAACGGCATGAGTATATTGATGGTTTGATCTACCCCGTAGGTGAATGTCCAACCCAACCCGACATACCGGGAAATCATGCGGACATTTCGGCGAATCTCGTAATTTTGGTGGTTAGAACAACTGCGGAATTCAGCTTGCCGCGCAAGAACAAAAGACACGAAAGTTCGCAGCGGCCCAACCCAACGTCGAACCATGAAGGGTTTGTTTTCTTATCCCGACGTGGTGGTGATCTGCGGCGAGCCTCAATATCACGACGAGCATCGCGACGTGGTAATAAATCCCACGGTCATCATCGAAGTATTATCTGAATCAACTGAGGCGCGCGATCGTGGGGTGAAATTTCATCGGTACCAGTCCTGGAGCCCAACGCTGACTGATTACGTGCTAGTCTCGCAAGTGGCGCTGCTCATTGAACACTTCGAGCGGCAGGCGGACGGCAGTTGGACCCTGCGCATTTATCAAGGAATTGACGAGAGCTTTAAAATTGAATCGATTAATTGCACCTTGAAGCTCGCCGATGTGTATGCCCGCATTGTCTTTCCCGAAGAATCGGACGAAGGGTGAATATTATTTCGTCGGCAGGTCAGTAAAGAATTCAACAATTTCGAGGCGATACTGAAAACTCGTCGGACTTCCTTGAAACTTTGTAACTTTCCGAGTCTAAGCAACGTCAATTCAAGAAAGTCGCCAGTCCTTTGTCGCGAGGCGAAGGACCAGCTTTCCAAAAATCAATACGAATAGGAGTCCCCAAAATGATTCGACGCCAATTTGCCGCAGTTCTTCTGCTGTTCGTCCTGGTGGCACCGTATGCCGCGTTTGGCCAACAGCCACAACCCAATCCAACCGATCCGATAGAGCGCATCAAGGATGAAGGAATGAATCGCTCGCAGGTAATGCAGACGCTCTCGTACTTAAGCGACGTCATCGGTCCCCGTTTGACGGCTTCGCCGGCAGCGAAACGCGCGAACGAATGGACGCGCGACACGCTCGCAAAGTGGGGCCTGCAAAACGCGCACCTGGAAGCCTGGGGCCCGTTTGGACGTGGCTGGACGCTGAAGCATTTTTCGGCGCAGGTGGTCGAGCCTCAAGATATCCCGCTGATCGCTTATCCGAAAGCGTGGTCGCCGGGTGTCAAGGTCACGCCCGAAGTGGCCAATACATCAAGCCCAAAAAGCAAAAAGAATATGAGTCTGTCGCCGCCAGCCCAGCCGCCTGGCAGCGTGGTGACGTCCGATGTCATTTATCTCGATGCGAAGAATGAAGCTGATCTCGACAAGTACAAAGGTCAATTGAAAGGCAAGATCGTTTTGATCTCGCAGCCGGTCGAAGTGAAGGCAGTCTTCGACCCTCTAGGAACACGGAGAGACGAAAAGAATCTGTTGGCATTGGCGAACGCGAATCCTCCGGGACCTGGCGGTGGGTTCGGCGGCGGCGGTGGCGGTGGACGAGGCGGCGCGGGACTTACTCAGCAAGAGCGGCAGCAGCAGCTCTTTCAGCAAACCGTTTTCACCGCCAAACGCATGAACATGCTGGTTGACGAAGGCGCGGCGGTCGCGGTTGATGTGAGCCCGCGTGGCACCGGCGGGACGATTTTCGTGCAACAGGCTACGGTGGCGCAGCCGATACCGAAGAGCGCGGAAGAAATGCGCACTCTCGCTCGGCTCAATTACTACGATCCGAAAGCTGAAGCCAAGATGATTCCGCAAGTGACGGTTGCGGTTGAACATTACAACCGCATGATCCGAATGATTCAGCAGGGCGAGAAACTGAAGATGACGGTTGACTTGCAGGTTGAATATCAGGATCAGGACAATATGGGCTACAACACTGTCGCGGAAATTCCCGGCAGCGACTTGAAAGACGAGATCGTCATGCTCGGCGGACACATGGATTCGTGGCAGGCGGGCACCGGCGCGACCGACAACGGCGCGGGCGTCGCCGTGGCGTTGGAAGCGGTGCGCATTCTGCAAACCGTTGGGTTGAAACCTCGGCGCACGATTCGGGTCGCACTTTGGACCGGTGAAGAAGAGGGACTGCTCGGCTCTCATGCTTATGTTGCGCAGCACTTCGGAAAACTCGAGGGTGGCGCTGGGCAATTCGGAGGTGGTGGCGGCTTTGGTGGTGGTGACGGAGGCGGCAACCGTACGCCGTCTAAGTTGACGACGCTGCCTGAGTACGAAAAGTTTTCGGGCTATTTCAATCTGGACAACGGCACCGGAAAAATTCGCGGCGTCTATCTCCAAGGCAACAACGCCGTGCGCGATCTATTCAAACAATGGTTGCTGCCTTTCGGCGACCTGGGCGCCAGCACGATTACGATCTCAAATACCGGCGGCACTGACCATCAATCGTTTGATGGCATCGGCTTGCCGGGGTTTCAGTTCATTCAAGACGAGATCGAATACGGCACGCGCACTCATCACTCAAATCAGGACGTTTTCGATCGCGTTCAGGCCGACGACATGAAGCAGGCTGCGACGATCATGGCCGCTTTCGTTTACAACACCGCGATGCGCGACGACAAATTGCCGCGCAAGCCCGCGCCGGGACGGTGACGTGTCAGAACCGCCTGCGGTAGCGGGCGGTTACCCTCTGACATTCAGGCTCTCGATGTTAAAGACAAACCGCCCGCTACCGCGGGCGGTTCTGACATCAACGGCCAATCACGATTTCCAACCAATATCGTCTCAGCTTTTCCCGATTGTTTCTCCGATAGGCCACATAGTCGCGCACGATTCCCTCGTCGGGTCGCGCAAAAAGCACAAAGGCCTCGAGCAAACCCGCGTCGTTCAGCTTGATCAGGTTATCGAGTGATGCTTCGAGCGATTTTACTTTGCCGGATTTCAAATCCTTGGCCGCTGCCTCCGCGACCATTCTCAGCGCCGCTGTCTCTTCTTTCAAAGAGTGCCGGTAAACCTTCTCTTCGGGATAGTTCTTAGAGAAATCTGCTTTTGACCACGCGATTCGCGTCAAATCGTACATCAGCCAGTTATTCGATCCGTCGTTGCTGCTTAGGGTCTTCGGATCAATCGAGAGGGTAGTCTTTCCGTTTTCACTACGAGTTGACTTGGGCGGCTCAATCTTTGGATGGCCCAACGCAACCTTGTGACGAGTAGCCCATTGGGTCAAGCCAACAAACGAGTTGCGCGTATAGGGCTGGGCGACGATTGCATCCACGAACTTGTCGCGCGCTTCATTGATTTTGCCTTGCGCTTCCAAAGCGTCGCCCCAATAACGATAAGCCGTTTCGCGGTCCGGGTTAATCGCGATCGCCTTCGCAAACCAAATTCCGGCGGCGTCAAAGTGATCGCTCCGGTACTGCGGATCGGTCGAATTATTGGCTTGCTTATACTCCGCATCGCCCGCATAAACCGCCGCGTCGTAGAGCTGTGGATCGGCCTCAAGCGCTCGTCTGTAGGCCGCAATCGCCTTATCCATGTCACCACGCATAAACGCCGCTTCGCCTTCGCGAATGGCAAGCTCCGCGGTTTTGATATCCGAAAATGGAACCTGAGTGCCATCCGGCGCTGAAACGGCGTCGAGAGCCATGCGAGTTAAATTGCTGTTATCGCCGAGTGATTGCGAGCGCAATAGCGTGGTCCGGGCGCGTTCGCGCATCTTCTGACGCAAGGCTGGGTCTTTCACGTCGACCGAGTTGGCGTAAAGGACAAAGCCTAAACGCGAAAGAATAACCGGGTCGTTGGGGTTAGCCGCGGCGACTCTCTCAAGTAAAGGAAGGGCAGCGACAAGGTTATTCGCTTCGTAGAGTTCGACCGCGCGCTGCCGCTCGGATGGATCTTGCGGCTGAGCCGAGATGACGACTGAGCAGGCGAGCGCGGCGATCATCCCGAGGCTTACGTTGAGGAAGATTCTTTTTGCAGTTAAGGTAGAATTGCACATGGCGAGAACCTCTGAAACTGAGAAACGATCCAGTGTGGCCGGGAAAGCCTGAGTCTAATGTCTCATCTGCTCGAAGTCAAAAATCTTGCGACACACTTTCCGACGCGAGAAGGTTTGGTGCGCGCGGTTGATGGTGTCAGCTTCTATCTCGATCGCGGCGAACTGCTCGGGTTGGTCGGCGAGAGCGGCTGCGGCAAGTCGATGACGGCCCTTTCAGTCATGCGGCTCGTGCCGCCGCCCGGGAAAATCACCGCCGGAGAGATTCTGTTTGCAGGCAGGAACCTGTTGCAGCTTTCCAACCGCGAGATGCGCGATGTGCGCGGCAATGACATCGCGATGATCTTTCAAGATCCCATGACGTCGCTCAACCCTGTCTTCACTGTGGGAGAGCAGATTGCCGAAGCGCTGCGTTTGCATCGTCGTCTCTCGCGCCGAGACGCGCGGGCGGGCGCCATCGACGCGATGCGCGAGGTCGCCATTCCCGATCCTGATTTGCGCGTTAACGATTATCCGCATCAACTTTCGGGTGGCATGCGGCAGCGAGTCATGATTGCGATGGCGCTCGCCTGCGATCCGAAACTGCTGATCGCTGACGAGCCGACGACGGCGCTGGATGTCACGATTCAGGCGCAGATTCTCGAGTTGCTGAATCATCTCAGAAAGACACGCGATCTTGCGATTCTCTTGATCACTCACGATCTGGGCGTCGTCGCCGAAGTCGCCGATCGCGTGGCAGTGATGTACACGGGAAAGATCGTCGAGGAGTCGCCGGTTAATGAATTGTTCGCCCGGCCAAAACATCCATATACCGAGGGCTTGCTGCGTTCAGTTCCTAAGCTGACGGTCAAAGACGTGGCGAAAGCTGAACGATTACAAACGATTGAAGGAGTGGTACCGAAGCCGACAAAGCTTCCACCTGGATGCCACTTTGAACCTCGCTGTCCGTATCGAATGCCGCGGTGCAAGGAAGGCGAGATTTCGCTTTATCCGGTCGGGGTGGGAGTGATGGTGCGTTGCGTGCTGTATGATCCGGCACTGGCTTATGAAATGGCTGATCGACCCAGGCCTTCAGTTTTCAGTAGTTAATAATCTATTGATTCATCATGGTGCCTTCTGAAAAGCTCCACGAAGAACTCGTCCGTGTACGCGGCCTCGTCAAATACTTCCCCACTGACGACGGCGTGCTGCGCGCAGTCGATGGCGTGTCGTTTGACATCGTGCGCGGCGAGACCGTCGGCCTTGTCGGCGAATCAGGTTGCGGAAAATCTACGACCGGTCGCTGCATTCTTCGTCTGATCGAACCGACGGAGGGTGAGATCAGGTTTGAAGATCGCAACGTGATGGCGATGGGCAAAGGCGAACTGCGTCAGTTGCGTCGCGAGATGCAGATCATCTTTCAGGATCCGAATGCCTCGCTTAACCCACGTATGAAAATTGGCGACATCATTGCGGAGCCGCTAGTGATCCACGATATTGGAACGAAGCAGGAACGGCGCGAGCGCGTCACCTGGCTGCTAGGCAAAGTGGGCCTCGATGCGGACTACAGCAAGCGCTACAGCCACGAATTCTCTGGCGGCCAATTGCAACGCATCGGCGTGGCGCGCGCGCTGGCGCTGAATCCTAAATTGATCGTAGCCGACGAACCGGTCTCGGCGCTCGATGTGTCAGTGCAGGCGCAGGTCGTGAATTTGCTCCAGGATTTGCAGAAGGAATTCGGGCTCACTT
>QHXE01001031.1:0-481 GCA_003222835.1 Acidobacteriota bacterium
CGAGAAGCGACCGCGACCGCCGCAGATGTAGATACCGAGTTCGTCCGCGCGCGAGGCGAGACCGCGCTTGAGCGCGCCCATCACGGACGTGGTGATGCCCGACGAGTGCCAATCCATCCCCATCACCGCGCCCAGCGCCTGAAACCAGAACGGATCGCTCAAGCGCGAGAGAAACGCTGACGTACCGTAATCACGAATTATTATTTCCGTGATCGCGGTGCCGAGCCTGGTCATTCGGTGGGCCAACCACTCTGGCACGCGCCCGCCGTGCAGCGGCAGATCAGCAACTCCGGAACGCTTCATGACTTCAATTCTTCGTGAACGAAGATCCGAAAGCAAGAGGACGCGTACTTCGAATTGCTTGCAGCCGCGACGGGCTAAATATCCAGGTTGCGAACATCCAGTGCGTTGTCTTCGATGAACTTGCGCCGAGGTTCGACCTGGTCGCCCATCAGCACGGTGAAGATTTCGTCGGTTTCGA
>QHXE01001031.1:538-2323 GCA_003222835.1 Acidobacteriota bacterium
GCCGCGAGCACGCGATCAAGCAGAGCTTCGCGCGTAGCAATCTCTTCGCTCTGGCCGTTTTCGCCGGCGATGAACGGCGCGGGCAGGCGATCTTCGAGTTTCATGAACAACTCGACTGCTTTTTGAAATTCAACGTAGCTGGCAAAGTTCCAGTCGATGCTGACCGCCACGCCCGAGTTGGTAATCGTTTCAATTTCCCAGAGGGCGTGCTCTTCGTCAGTTGACAGCTCAGTCTTGAAGCCGGCTTTGTCCAGCACGCCTTCGACGCGAGCCATCAAATCACTGTCTTGGAAAGCGCGACGCAGCGTCATGCCTTCCTCGCGCAGCACACCGCGCTCTCCGGCGAACGCGTGGAGCAAAGTATCCAGCAGATGCGAATCGCCGCTTAAGCGCCGCGTTGCTTTTTCGCAGTAGCGTTTGAAGTCGACCATGCGCTCGAGCGAGCGGGCGAGTTGCGCGCCTTCGGTCATAGTCTTCGCTTTGCCCGAGAATACCTTCATGTCGGTGGTCGCCTGGCGCATCAGATAGCGCACCATCTGACCTTCGTCCTTGATGTACTCTTCCTTCTTGCCTTTTTTGACTTTGAAGAGCGGAGGCTGCGCGATGTACACGAAACCCTGCTCAACTAACTGCGGCATCTGCCGGAAGAAAAATGTCAGCAGCAGCGTGCGAATGTGCGAGCCGTCAACATCGGCGTCCGTCATCAGAATGATCTTGTGATAACGGAGCCTAGCGGCGTCGAAATCCTCTTTGCCGATGCCGGTGCCGAGCGCCATGATGAGCGATTTGATTTCGCCGTGCGCCAGCATCTTGTCAAAGCGCGCCTTTTCCACATTAAGGATTTTTCCTTTGAGAGGAAGAATCGCCTGGTTCTTACGATCGCGGCCCTGCTTGGCCGAGCCGCCGGCGGAATCACCCTCGACGATGTAGATTTCCGACAGCGCTGGATCGCGCTCCTGACAATCAGCGAGTTTGCCGGGCAGCATCGTTGAACCCATCGCGCCTTTCCGTACAATCTCGCGCGCCTTTCGCGCCGCGTCCCGGGCGCGCGCAGCATCCAGCGATTTGCCGACGATGCGTCGCGCCACCGTAGGATTCTGCTCGAGAAATTCCGTCAGACGATCGTTAAGGAATGATTCGACGGCGCCTTTGACGTCAGAGTTGAGCTTGCCTTTTGTTTGTCCTTCGAACTGAGGCTGCGGAAGTTTGACTGAGATCACGGCTACCAGGCCTTCGCGCACATCATCGCCCGTGAGCGATCCTTTGAAATTCTTCGCCAGGCCCGACGACTGCGCGTATGCATTGATCGTGCGCGTAAACGCGGAGCGAAATCCGGAGAGGTGCGAGCCGCCGTCGACAGTGTTGATGTTGTTCGCGAATGAATAGACCTTCTCGTCGTAGCCGTCGTTGTATTGGATGGCCACTTCGATCGACAGCGCATCACCTACTTTCTCGAAGTAGATCGGTTTGTCGTGCAGGACGGTCTTATTCTTGTTCAGATGCTTGACGAACTCCGCGATGCCGCCACGATAATAAAACTCGTGAGACTTCTCCGGCTCTTCACGCTCGTCCTTGATCGTGATCCGAGTTCCTTTGTTGAGAAAAGCCTTCTCGCGCAGTCGCTCAGACAATTTGTCAAAGCTGAATTCGAGCGTGTCAAAAATCTGTGAATCAGGCTTGAAGGTAATCTTGGTGCCGCGCTTTCGTGTCTTGCCGGTTTGTTTCAACGGCGCTACCGGAATGCCGCGTTCGTACTCCTGCTCGTAGGTCAAACCGTCGCGCCAG
>QHXE01000032.1 GCA_003222835.1 Acidobacteriota bacterium
GCCGAAAACCGAGATGACTAAACGATCCGCTGAGCCGGCGCGCGTGTCGGCCTGACTGAACGAAGCACCCGCGGAACCCGACCGCGATGTTCGCGCGGCGCCGTTGGCAGCCAATTCGGGTTCAATCATGCGATAAATGTCGGTCACCAGTTGTTCGACGACGCTCTCGTCCGTTGACGCGCCCAAGCGCTCGTAGACTGCGCGCGTGAGGCGATAGATCAACTCTTCATTAGCCATTTTTGATTTGCGATTTTTGATTTTTGATTTGGTGCGCCAATCGCAAATCTAAAATCACAAATCAAAAATCAAGTTGGCTGTCCATTGTCGCGGCCAAGCAGCGCCCGCGCAGCTTCGCGCAACTCTTCCGACTCTGTCTCAGCAAGATCGACTCGATCGACGATGCCGACGACTGCGGCTTCGATCGACATCTCCTGATTGCCAATCGCCGAGCGCGCCGCCTTACCGTAAGCGCACATCACTACTTCGCCCGTACCGGCGCCCAAGCGATCGGCAACGACGACTATGTTCTTCGTCGGCTGTTTGTCCAGATCGTAGGGATGCACAACTAGAAACCGCACGCCTTCGAGGTCGGGCGTTTTCTTAGTCGACCAAACAGTACCGATGACTTTACCGAGGAACATACAATGCGCTGGTGGTAGTAGATTTCGACGTTATAGATTCTTCGCATCCAGATGCTTCACCGGGACGAGCCGTTGGCCGACGACATCGACCGCAATCTGAGATTGCTCGAGCGGAATATATCCGACTAATGGCTCGTAAGTGCCGTCTCGAGGTTCCATATCCAGGAACATCACCTCGGTTCCAATCGGCTTGAAACCCTCTACCTGAATCTTCACCGGCCCGCAAACCTCACCCGACACGATTGCTTGTGTGGCAGTCTCCACATCAACCGTACGAAAAGTCTGCAAGTCTCCCAGCCGTTCGCGCCAAGCCCGCGGTAGAACCATGTGCGATGCGCCGGTATCGACCAAAGCATCGCATCTAAGATTCTTAGAGGGGTCAAGAAGATTCTCAACCGTTACTGAAGCAATTAGGCGTCCCATCTCAGTACAGCGATTTCAGATCTTTGCGAACACCTCCGCCGGCTCGCCAATATCGCGCGCAGACGGAGTGATGATTGTTTTAGCGCCGACGTAAATCTTCTCGCCTTTTTGAATCGCGCGGCGGACGTCGTCTTCGCTGACGAAATCTGCGGCCTTGTGTCCGTCGCTTGATGGTGGACGAGAACTTCCAGGCTGCGTGCTAACACCATTCCCGCCCGCTCCCGAAGCAGGCTGAGCGCTGGACGGTGGCGCGGAAAGCGGAGGCGCGGGTTCGGGTTGCCGATTCGCGAGAAAGCGATCGACAATCGCCGCAATCTCTTCGCGGCTGACTTTTGGAGTTTCGCCGGAACGAGCTGACGTTGTGGCGGGCCTGCTTACCGCGATCGGCTGCGATGGCAACGCTGCTGTTTGGGCCGCAATCGCCGGTCGCTTGCTCGCCACGGCACGGGTCTCAAACGCGACGCGCTTGATGTCCATTAAATGCAACGGCGAGACGTTGTCCGAAGTAACGTTGCCGCCCCACGAACCGCATCCCAACGTCATCGATGGCGGCAGCGCCGTCGAGAATCCGATCGCGCCGTGCGTCGTCGGCGTGTTCACAGTGACGCGCGATGCCGGCATCTCACCGCCGTAACGAATTGCCGCTTCGCGCGAGCGCGTGTGAACGCCGGCCGTGTGCCCCATGCCGCCGTAATGCAGAACTTCGTTGCAGCGCGCGGCGCCGCGTTCGATCCCATCCTCAACATAGAAAGCCAGGATCGGCGAGAGCTTTTCCATCGAGAGCGGAAAGTCGCGGCCAACGCCGCCAACCTCGGCAATCAAGCAGCGCGTTCCCGTGGGCGCGCTAATTCCCGCCATTTTCGTGATCGCTTCCACTGATTTGCCGACAATCATCGGATTGAGCGTCCGCTGTGAAGTAACGACGATTTTCGCGAGCTGATCCGCTTCCGATGCGCTTAGAAAATGACCCCCCTGTAGTTTGAACTGTTCGCGCACGGCCATTTCGATCGGCGCGTCAACTACGATGGCCTGCTCTGAAGCGCAAATAGTTCCATTGTCAAAACACTTGCCTGTCAGGATGTCCTGCACTGCCTTTGGCACATCGGCGGTGCGTTCTATTAAAACCGGAACATTGCCCGGACCGACGCCAAACGCCGGCTTGCCCGACGAATACGCAG
>QHXE01000033.1 GCA_003222835.1 Acidobacteriota bacterium
TCAACTACGTCTTTGGTTTCCGAAACCACGCCGACGGTGCGCAGGTTCTTGAAATAATTCCAAACGTCTTCCGCAGCAAAGCGATTCTTCTCTTGCTTGTCTGCGGGTATGCCATAACCCGTCTCTTCGACGGCGAGCGAGGCCACGCGTGGTGATTCGCGGATCGCCGCCTTGGCCATCGCCTCACAAATGCGATCGATTTTGGCTTGATCGAAGCGCGCCACCTCGGTCTGCGCGCGATGCCCCGCCTCGACGAGGTCGCGGGCCTGCTGAACGGAAATTAGATCTTTGTCGGCCGACATGATTACCTCCATTGCCAATTGCCGATTTCCGATTGCCAATTTTCAAAGACCAATCGGCAATCGGCAATCGCAAATCGGCAATGCCGTTATTTCGCTCTTTCTCTCGAAGTTTCACGCGCACTCAACGAGCGTCCGGCTTCGCCCTGGCCCAACTGTCCCCGCGCGCCGCCGGCTAATTGCGATTGTTCGTCGGGGCTGTAACCGGTGCGGCCATCGACCGGCAGTACGCGTTCAACTTCAGCGTGCGGACGCGGAATGACGTGCACGCTAATCAGCTCACCGACGCGCCGCGCGGCCGCGGCTCCGGCGTCGGTCGCCGCTTTCACCGCGCCGACGTCTCCGCGCACAAACACGGTCACGTATCCCGCGCCGATGTATTCTTTTCCCAACAGTTGCACGTTGGCTGCTTTGACCATTGCGTCGGCCGCTTCCACTGCGCCAACAAAGCCTTTGGTCTCGACCATTCCGAGTGCTTCAAGGGGCATCTCCGTCAATCCTCACTTTTCAAGATTGTAGAAATTAAAACCAACTCGATTCGTTCTCAACGCTATCACCCTGCGCGCTAAGAATCAAGAGAGACGAAACGCGAAAATCAATAAAGTTTGACAAGGTTTACCAACGGGCGTTATAGTGCGACTACAGATTGACTTTGCCACATCCTGTGGGACGAGCGTCGGTTTACTTGGCTTAAGCGCAGCGGCTTGTTTCCTCTCTTGATCAGCATCGTCTCAGGCTGGCACAACTGAAAATGGCGGCAGGCATAGGAGAAAAATTGCGACTCGAACGCGAGGCGCGAGGGATTGCTCTGCGCGACATCTCTGAACAGACTCGGATCTCAATGCGCTATCTCGAGGGAATCGAAGCGGACGATTATCGGCGCTTGCCGGGCGGCATTTTCAATCGCAGTTTTATTCGCGCTTACGCCAAATTCATCGGTTATGACGAGCAGGAAGCGATCGAAGAGTACACGCGGACCCTGCGGGAGCAGGGCGAATCGACCGATGAATCTGCAACCAAGACTGTTCGGTCAGTGGTCTACACCGACGGAGGCCCTCACAATCGTTCGCCGCTTCTGACTCTTTTACTGGCGGCCGTGATCCTCGCGATTCTGTCTCTCTGCGTGTGGGCCGGATTGCATTTTTATCAGCGCAGCCTGGGCCGCAAATCGGCGACCGGGACGGGGCAGCGAAATCCGCCGGCCAAGTCTCGAAGCGGAAGTTCGATCCATTACTCCGTGCCGTCAGCTGAGGAGGCCGTGAAAATCCAACGCGCAAGGGAGGGTGAGCACGAATCGACTGTCTAGAATTGTCGCGATCGGGAACACTGCGCGACTCCGCAGTGTGTGCGCGAACCTGCGCGGCATGACGAAAGGCTTCGTTGTCAATTCGCGAAAATTCTGACGATGCCCGCGGCAAACTGGGGGCGTTTTTCTTTTTGAGTTAGAGTTTTGTGTCAGTACCGCGAGCGGACCGGGGTCCCCAAGCGGGCTGCCCGCTTGGGGTGGTGGTAGCGACCGGATCGCGCAATCTGTTTTGAGAGAGAAAGTATCGTCGTCCATCAAACGCGCCTGGGTACGCAGTCGTTCCGACTGCTTGGCCTCAGCACGGACGCATCCAGAAGCAGTCGGGACGACTGCGTACCCAAGGCCGGTCGCTACCGCTCGCGGTACTGACGCGAAGCTGTTACGTGCAGAATTATCTAAGGAGTAAATTCTAGAAAGCCATGATAACTGAGAAGATTTCCGAAGGACTTACATTCGATGACGTGCTTCTGGTGCCGGCTCATTCGGACGTGCTGCCCACTGAGACCGACACGTCAACGCAATTCACTCGGGGCATTCGCCTGCAAATACCGCTTTGCTCTGCCGCGATGGACACCGTCACCGAAGCGTCGCTGGCGATCGCTATCGCGCAACAAGGCGGCATCGGCGTAGTTCATAAGAACTTGAGTATCGAAAGGCAGGCCGAAGAAGTCGACAAAGTGAAACGCTCTGAATCCGGCATGATCGTGGATCCGGTGACGATCCGGCAGGACCGCCCGGTGCGCGAAGCGCTCAACGTGATGGAGCGTTATCACATCAGTGGCGTCCCCGTGGTCGACGAAGATGGGCATTTGGTTGGCATCATCACGAATCGCGATCTGCGTTTTGAGACGCGCTTCGATCTGCCGGTTTCCGAAGTCATGACCAAACAGCCTTTGGTCTCTGTTCCCGTCGGCACGACGCTCGATCAGGCCAAACAGGTTCTGCAGAAGCATCGAATCGAAAAGCTTCTGGTCGTCGATGATGAAAAACGCTTGAAAGGTTTGATTACCGTCAAAGACATTCAAAAGGCCATTCGGTATCCAACCGCGGCGAAGGATGAGTTGGGCCGTCTGCGTGTGGCCGCGGCGATCGGCGCGACCGGCGATTTCAAAGAGCGCGCGGATGAGTTAGTGAAGAGGCGCGTTGATTGCCTGGTAGTAGACACGGCGCACGGTCATTCTTCGCGCGTGATCGAAGCTGTGCGCGAGATCAAGCGCCGCTATCCGGACTCTCAATTGATCGCCGGTAACATCGGAACCGGTGAAGCCGCGCGCGCGCTTATCGATGCCGGCGTCGATGCGATCAAAGTCGGCATTGGCCCAGGTTCGATTTGCACTACACGCGTTGTCACCGGCGCCGGCGTGCCGCAAATCTCTGCCATTCGATCCTGTGTCGAAGCCTCGCGCGGCACCGGTGTCCCGATCATTTCCGACGGCGGCGTAAAGTTCTCCGGCGATATGGCGAAAGCAATCGCGGCTGGCGCTGATGTGGTAATGATTGGATCGCTTTTCGCGGGCACCGAAGAAGCGCCCGGCGAAGTGATCCTTTACCAGGGTCGCAGCTTCAAAATGTATCGCGGGATGGGCTCGATCAGCGCCATGCGCGAGGGTTCGCGCGATCGCTACGCCCAGGAACGAACTGAAGTTGAATCGAAACTGGTCCCGGAAGGCATCGAAGGCCGCGTCCCTTATCGTGGCACGCTCGCCGAAATGGTGACGCAACTAGTCGGCGGCTTGCGCTCAGGAATGGGTTATACAGGCTGTCGGACAATCAAAGAGTTTCAGGAGAAGACTCGGTTCCTGCGCGTGACGGCGGCCGGCCTGCGCGAGTCACACGTGCACGATGTGGTGATTACTAAAGAAGCGCCGAATTATCGCTTGGAATAAATCAGAGGAAATTGACACGATTAACAAGATTCACAGGATGAATAAGGAGAGCCGAGCACCGCACCGCCATCATGTCAATCATGTAAATCCTGTCAAAGACTTCTTCTTACCGCATCGCAAGCAGCACGTCAGTCAAACGATTCACCACTCCGAGCAGCGTTCGCCCCGCTTGATCGAAATGGCCGCCCGCGGCTTGATCTTCCGCCGTAGCTGCGCCCGATGCGGAGCCGGCAAGCTTCAGGTAGTAGCCTTCGAGTTCCGGCGTGCCGCGAAAGTAAACTTCCAGTTGATCCAAACCTTCACGGACGTTGCGCAGACTGGTTTTGACCACGGCTTTGTTCTGGTCGTTCTGTTGCAAGGCAGCGGGCGAAGCTTCATTCTTGCGCGCCGCTTCGTCGACTTGCTCGATGCCCTTCGCGACGCCGCCGAGCAAGTAGACAAAACGGGTGAGGTTCTTGATTTGATCGGCCACCCGCGTCGCGCCATTCGTTTTCGCTTCGGCGCTGGGCTGCGCGGAAACTTTCTGTGTTTTCGAGGACTGGGTTCCGCGCTTGGCTGTGCGCGAGCGGGTTTGTGAAAACGAAGTGGTCGACAGCAACAAGATACAGATCGGGACGATAAGCTTTTTCATCATTCACTCCTTCGCGAATCTCAAGCGGCCTTTTCGTCAAGCCTGCGTCATCAACTCACATCGCGTCAAGCCGAGCGGAACGCCCATCCCTACAGGCGTTAGAGTACCAACTTTAGTCGGTCGTTATCATTTATCATCCGCGAAGAAAGCCCAACTAAGGTTGGTCCTCTAACACCGTTGTCGCTCGGCGTTGCATCAGGTGCGCTGTTACAATCGTGCGTTCCGAATTTTACGTGGCTACAAGACGACGCTGACATGCGACAGAGAACTCTGAAAGTCGAACGACGGGGCCGCGTCGAATACGGCGCGGCGCTCGAAATTCAGAAGCAAACCGAGCGTGCAGTTCTGACGGGCGCACAAGCGGACACGTTGGTGCTCTTAGAGCATCCGCACACGCTTACGCTCGGCAGGCGCGCGGCGCAGAATGGCATCATCGCGCCCGAAGGAGTTTTGCGAGAACGCAGCGTCACTGTCTTTGAAACGAATCGCGGCGGTAAAGTAACTTACCACGGCCTGGGCCAGATCGTTGGCTATCCAATCATCAACTTGAGTCCCGATCGGGAAGACGTGCATCGCTATGTGCGCGATTTGGAAGAGGTCTTGATTCGCACGATGCAGGATTTCAACATCG
>QHXE01000034.1 GCA_003222835.1 Acidobacteriota bacterium
CCAAGTCATACACGCTTTCCTAAATTGTTTCGCCCCGTGTGATTTGGTAGCCCAGCAGCCGACTAGACAGTCGCCTTATGAATCTGTCGCTTCAACCGATGAATCGAGCGACGTGTTCGCTTTAACTGCGCGTGATCGTGCGCGACAACTGCTGCATCGCGCTTCTTCTTAAGTTCTTTGATGCGCGATTTGATCGTTGCCTTGTCAATGCCGACCACATCGTGATGTTCGTGCATGTCTATATTCAGCGCCTTGCAAATCGCCACTACCAGATGTTCTTTATTCAACTGGGTGTAACCCTTGACCTCGTCGTGCTCGATGTCTTTGGCGATGTCGCGAAGTTCAGCGAGTGTCTTGTGTTTCAATTCATGGTGTGTATAAGCCATCTGTTACCTCATCTCAAATTTGTTTGCATAGAACGCCCCGTTAACCAGGGAACGATCAAAAGCAGCAAGTATCCTAACCAAACTGTCAAAGAAATAAAATAAGCGAAGCCCGCCTTCAGCAGCAACACGAGAATCATCAAGTCCAGTATCAGATTCACGACAGAAAACATTAAGCCCAGTTTCAAGCCTTCGACCATTCTCTGTGGAGAGGCTTTCAGGTAATCTTTTGCTAAGAGATAAGTCACGGGCAGCCAGACAATCAGAATCGGAAAGCTGATCGCGGGATTGTTCGAGATGTAGGGAATCGGCCTCGCGCCCTTCAGCGACGGCGTCATGAACACAATACTGCCCCAGACAAAACCGATAATCCAGATTACAATCGCGTACGCGAAGGCTTTCCAAATTCTCTGCGGCATATCGCGTTCTCAAATACCATGTAGGAGCCAACAATGTCGAGTGAAAGATCCAGGCGAACGAGAAAAATTGTCGTGCGCGTGATTGTGCTGGTGCTGGCGCTGCTAATCTGCGGCGTGCTCTACGATCTTTATTTTCCGAGAACGACACACATGCGCGAGTTCGATCCGGACGAAGTGGCGCGGCTGGAGACGGCTATGTGGCGCTCTTACTATGACAAGCAGCGGCTTCGTCTCTTCAACGAACTGAGTGAGCTGCTGCGAACGCAATATCACATGCCACTGATTAGATCGAATCAGGTCGCATACTATGCCGCGAACGCTGCCTTTGTTTTCAAGCAGGGAAAAGAGCGAGCAGATTACGAAAAGGCCCTGCCCGATCTTTTGAAGTTTTACGGCGAGATTCGGAAACTGAGCGACATTCCTTTCGATGCAGATCGCGCCGCGCGTTTGGAACTTGAGTGGTGGATTATCCATCGGCAACGCGCACAGCACGCGCCGGGTGACCTGGATAAGGCTCTGGCTGAGTTACAAGCCGAGATCTATCGCGTCCCCGTCGAACGCGTGATGGAACATGGCCGCCTTCGCGCCGAAGCCATGACGATTCGCGATACGAAGGCCGATAATGGCGGAGTCACAGAAGCTGACTGGGCTAGGATAAATGATTTGCTCAGAGAGTCGTGGCGCTCATTGGCGAGAGCGGTGAGGTTAGATAACCTTCACTCATTCCAAATCCGGCAATTCATCACGAGGAATCAGCAGCCGGATTGATCGCGCTTGACCCGGAACCCTTTCGATCAAGCCGCGCTTCTCAAGGGTAAGGATCATCTGATGAATCGCGGGAGGCGAAGTCTTGAAATAACGCTGCATGTCAGACTCAGCCGGCGCACATCCATGAATCTTCGTGTAATAGTAAATGAATGCTAAGAACTGGCCTTGGCGTAATGTAAAACTAGTTGTCACGGAACAATTCGTTAACCGGCATGCGCCAGCCTGGAACTGCGGGTTCAGCTTCAGCTACTTCTCCTCGGCGATAGATGGTGGGACTGTCAGCATCGCTGGCGCGGTAGACCCTAACAACGTCCTCACTGAGCAGATCAACATCCCAAACAACCAGTGTGCCCGCAGCGAAATAGTCGAAGCGCTTCTTGGCTAAATCACGTTCCGCTTTCGATCCGTAATCATTCTCGCTTCTAACTTCAACAGCAAAAACCGGCGCGCCTCTAAAAAACTTCATTCCTGCTGGTTCGCCCGTGAAGAAGGCAGCATCCGGACTAAAGGTTTTGCGATTTGGCAGATTCACCACGAAAGCCTTGTTGTCACCTACCGCGCGTCCGGTTCCGGTCCTTCGCGCGTACTCTCTTAGGCTCGCAAAGGTCTCGTCGCCGGCATAGCCGGGCTCGTCTCCAGTAGGGGGCATTAGGATTAGTTCTCCCTCGACGATTTCCGCCTTGCCGTTGTTCGGCACGTGGTAAAGGTCTTCGGTTGTGGCCTCGGTCTTCGTGATCATTAGAGTGACTAGATTTTACCATGCCGTGGCTGCCGCGGCGATGTTGTCTTACGGAAAATTTCGTGGCGGACTAGATCGCTCCCAATTGCCGATACATCTTCATAAAATCAAAGTTGTTCCAGGCCTCGACGATTTTTCCGCCTTTGATTCGCGTAATCGTGATGCCAGTGAATTCGACGGGCGATTGAGTCGCGGCAAATCCCAGACTGTCGCCGGTGTGCTTACCGCGAACGCTGCAACGCGTGGCGACGAGATCGCCCTCGGCAAGCTGATCTTCGACGACGACTTCGATATTGGGAAACGCTTCCCGAAACTGCGCATGAAATGGTTGGAAGCCCGCTGGGCCACGCAAAGGGTTCAAAGGATCGTCGGACAGTCCGTGAGCTATCCCTTCATCAGCGAACATTTCCGGAATGGCTTCAGCTCGGCCTTTGTTCCAGACCTCTTCGAACCAACGACGCATTAATGCCTTGTTTTCTTCTGACATTTTCTGTTCTCCTTCATGAAAAACCTTCTGGTTTATTAGCCACTGTCGGACTCGTCAACGTGGAACTTATGCAAGATGCGGTGAACGACCGGCGCCAGAACGATTCCCATTACCGCAATAAACATTAAGCCGCTGAATAGCGCGTAAGCAGAAGCGAAGATCTTAACCGCGTTATTCGAAAGTTCATTCACCGGGCCCATCCCTCCGAGGATCATCGAAGCCTCCAGCAGTGAATCGATCAAATTGAATCTGCCGAGGACGTGATAACCCGCAATTCCAATCGATAGCGCAACTGCGATCAAGCAGAGAGCGATGCCGAGCGAAGCGAGCAGCCGTTTGACGAAGACTGATGTTGGCGCGAGCGGATCGCTCCTTCGCTCAAAGCGCAGTGGCCGGTGCTTGGATCTATCGCTTCGCTTGGTCACTTTGGCCAGGATGGTTTCTCAACGACAACGCAAGCGCAACATTCGAGGCATGATTTGAAACGTTACCGGCAAACGGCCAACCACTTCGCCATCAAGCTCGACGCGCACTTCTTCGTCGTTCTTAACGGGCCGCGCGACAACCTGCTTCGCCATCGCATGCGTTACCTCATCCATGCGCAGATGAGCGCCGAAATAAAGTCGCGGAGCATTAGTCAGAATTCTGAAGGCACTCGCGTCACCGATCGTCACGACATCGAAGTACCCATCATCAAGTTTTGCGTCCGGCGCGATTTTCATTCCGCCCCCATAGTAACGCGCGTTGGCAACGGCCAATTCGGCGATACGCAGTCTTCGTTCAGCTTGCTCATCGAGTTGCAAAATGATTTCAGTAGGGGAAGACGCCAAGGTTGTCTGCACCGTGGCGGCGGCGTAAGAGAGTTTGCCGGTCAGCTTGCGTGGCGCAAAGGCGGGAATCCACTTTTTAGCTTCACCACTCGCTGCGCGACTCAGCACCTCTGTGCTCATGCCAAGGCTGGCGACGTTAATAAAGAATCGCGTCTCGCGCTCACCACTGTCATTTACAAATGTCACGCGACCGGCATCGATCACGCGCGTGCGTCCATCGCGCAGAGCGCGCGCTGCCTCAGCGATGTTTGTGGGCATGTGAAGCGTGCGGCGAAAATCGCTCCCCGTGCCACCTGGTAAGATTCCCAGCTCGACTTGCTCCTTTGATTCGAGAATTCCGTTTGCAACTTCCGAGATTGTGCCGTCGCCACCGCAGGCGATAATCAGCTTGGTTCCCTGCTTTGCGGCTTCATTGGCAAGCTTACCTCCATGCCCGATAGCTTCCGTGAAAGCAACTGAGAACGGACCAAAGTGCGTGCGCAGATCGCTGGCGATCTTGGGCCAGTTCTCCTTCGTCGCGCCATCGGCGGAGGCAGGATTAACTATTACCAGTGGCAAGGTCATTCGTGGAATTTAGACTTAACCGCAGAGGCCGCGGAGGTTCTCGCAGAGGGCGCTGAGACAAGACTCTGCGTACCTCGGCGAAAACCTCTGCCTCTTCTGCGGTTAATCGCTTTCACTTTCATAGAGAACCCGATCAGCTTCACCGAGTTCCGCAATCTTGCTCATCACAAACTCGCCAATCTCTTTGTATGTGCGCACATGATCTTTCTTTTTCATGAACTTTGATAAGTCAAGCTGCGGTCCAAAATGAATTCGAACGTTATCGCCGCCGAACCAGTTTCCCAAAACCTGTCCAGGCAAATTGTTTCCCAGTCCAGCGATAAAAATCGGAACAACTTGCGGATTAGCATCCTTGATTAGTTTCCCTACGCCTGGCTGAGGTCGAAGGAACGAGTACGGATCGTCGCTCTTATTGCGCGTGCCTTCGGGATGAAAGCCGATGACGTTGCCCGCGCCCTCACTACAAAGTTGCGCGAGTCGGCGCATGGAATATTTATCAAACGCACGCTTCTCAGGCATTGGATTTTTTCCGGTGACAAAGAAAGGCGGATACATCGACCACCATCCCATCACCAGATTGACGAACATGCCGGCGAGTGACTGATAGTAGAAACGTCCGCGCACCGGAAAGAAGAGTTGCTTGCGCCACTTGGTCCTTCGAAACAAAACTGTCGAGACCGTGTACAGATCGAAGAACGATCGATGATTAGCCACCAGCAGAATCGGCCGGCCATGATCGGCGGCTTCAATGTTTTCGAGGCCATAAACGCGCATCAGATTGTAACTCGAAAGATGAATCCAACCCGCGCCGAAAACACTCTGGCACCAAGTCCAGAATCGTTTCCAGCGGCCTTGGTTCATGCGATGCGTGACGCGGAAGGCGAAGCGCTCGAAGAGTGAGAGAACGCTAAGCTCTTCGGCTGAAGGTTCAAATGAGCCCTGATTGTCCGAGACATCGGCAACAATCATAGTATTCGCGTGACCGGGTAGTAGGTAATCCACACATCCTCCTCGATCAATAGTTCCATCAGGAGGCGACGAAGATCGTTTAGATAAGTAAGTAGCTTTGCGTATTGAATCGAGTGTTCGACATCGAGGTCTAAATCACAGAATAAGATTTGAATTTGGTCGCGGACCAGGTTGAAATGAGAGATCTGAGACGCGTATAAACCAGTGAACGGTGTCGTGAGCGTGGAGCCGCCACGGGCAAGGGCCAACTCTTCTGAAAGCCAGTCAGTTACCGCTCTGTAGTCGGTTCTATCCGTTCTAATTGGGAGAAAGATCTCAACGCGAGTCCGTTTTTCTAAGGCCACGAATAAGCTCCCTTATCTTAGCTGCGCGTTCAGGAAAAGCCTCCATAATCCTAATCGTCTCCTCGGGCGTGTTCTCCATTGTAATCGGATGTCGTGGATACTTTTTCTGAACGGCGGGCTCTTCCCGATCTCCATGTTTCTTCTCTGTCTCCTCTCTAAGGGCACGCATTGTTTCTCTAAACTTAGAGGCCCGCTCCGGGAAGGCTTCCATTCGCCTAATCGTCTCCTCGGGCGTATTCTCCATTGTAATCGGATGTCGTGGATATTTTTGCTGAAGGGAAGGCTCATCGCCAGGGGTTTCTGCATCTAGTAGCTGTTTACTCATGGCTAAATGATACTTCTTTCATAAGGTTTCGAGAAGGTCCAAATCATTCAATGGAAAAGTACCGCGCTTCAGGATGATGAATGATGATTGCCGACGTCGACTGTTCGGGATCGAGTTGAAATTCTTCAGTTAATTCAACATCGATGCGCGAAGGATCAAGTAATTCGAAAAGTTTTGCCTGGTCCTCGAGATTCGGACACGCCGGATAACCGAAGGAGAAGCGCGATCCTTGATAGCCCTGACGAAATAGCTCATTAAGATTCTTCGCGTCGCGATCGGCGATATCGAGCTCTTGACGGATGCGTTTGTGCCACAACTCAGCCAACGCCTCGGCGCTCTCGACACTCAGACCATGAAAATAAAGATAGTCGGCATAGTTGTCGCTTTTGAAAAGCTCGTGTGAATATTCGCTGGCGCGGCGGCCCATGGTCACCAGATGAAACGCGACAACATCCATGCGGCCTGAATCAACCGACGCGAAGTAATCCGCCAAACACAGGCGCTTGCCCGACGGTTGGCGCGGAAAAGTGAAGCGAACACGCTCCGTCTCGGCGTCGTCATCGTAAACAATCAAATCATTTCCGGATGATTGGCAATGGAAGTACCCATAAACCGCTTTGGGCACAAGCAATCCATCGCGCTCGCTGCGGTCCTTCACTTCCTCAAACACTGGACGCACATGCTCGGCGACGAAGGCTCGATACTCCTCGGCGGACTTTCGTCCCTGCTTGAACTGCCACTGACCTTTGAACAGCGCGGTCTCATTGATGTAAGCGAAGACGTCCCCCAACGTAATGTCGTGGACCACGCGTGAGCCAAAGAACGGCGCCGCTGGAATCGGCACATTCGTGCGAACATCCGAGCGGACGGTGTGCGTGATATCGCCAGGGATCTTTGTGACGCCACGCGGTCTCACAGTCTTGCGCACGCCGAGTTTCGCCTCTTCGGCCATTAATTCTTCCGCCTCTTCGGTCAGTTCGAGAGTTACTGGCAGGCTGGAAGCCTGCGTACCGCCCGCGAGATACGGGCGCTCTTCGCCGCCTCCGTTCATCAATTTGTCCATCGTATGCAGGCCGGCGAATGCGTCGCGCGCGTAGAATAAGGTGCCTTTATAACGCGACTTCAAATCGTCTTCGACATAACGACGGGTCAGTGCCGCGCCTCCCAAAATGACCGGCACTTCGATCCCCCGCTCATTCATTACTTCGAGATTCTCTTTCATGATGAGCGTCGACTTCACCAGCAGCCCGCTCATGCCGACGGCATCGGCTCGATGCTCTTCATAAGCGCTGAGAATCGCGTCGATAGTCTGCTTAATGCCGAGATTGATAACGCGATACCCATTGTTCGTGAGAATGATATCTACCAGGTTCTTGCCAATGTCGTGCACATCGCCCTTGACCGTCGCCAGCACCATCGTGCCT
>QHXE01001032.1 GCA_003222835.1 Acidobacteriota bacterium
CGGCGACAGTGGTGGATTTAAGATAGTAAATCTGCAACCGGGCACCTATACCGTGACCGTTAATGCGACGGGATTTGCGCCGTTCACTAACGAGAACGTCATCGTTGAAGTTGGACGTTCGACCACCATCGACGTAGGACTGTCACTTCAGGGTGTGACCGGAACTGTGCAGGTAACCGCGGAAGCGCCGGTAATCAACACGAGCCAGCAGGACTTCTCAACCAATGTCAATCAAGTCTCGCTGAATAATCTTCCAGCCAACGGCCGACGCTGGTCCAACTTTGCGATTCTTACGCCCGGCGCGGTTCCTGATGGTACGTTTGGCCTAATCAGTTTCCGCGGCATTTCGGGTTTGCTGAATAATAGTACGGTTGACGGAGGCGACAATAACCAGGCGTTCTTTTCGGAGGAGCGAGGACGTACGCGCATCGGCTACGTGGTGAGCCAAGCTGCGATCCGCGAGTTTCAAGTTAACACCTCAAATTTCTCGGCTGAATATGGCCGTTCCGCCGGCGGCGTCATTAATGCCGTAACCAAGTCCGGCACCAATCAGTTTCATGGTTCGGGGTTCCTATTCGATCGCAACAACAAATGGGGCGCGCGCAATCCTAATAGTTTTATTACCCAGCTCGTAAACGGGGTTGCTACTCGGGTAGCGTTGAAGCCGAAGGATGTCCGGTACCAGTTCGGTGGAGCTGTCGGCGGACCCATCGTTAAAGATAAGGCCTTCTTCTTTTTTAGCTACGACCAACAGAAACGAGACTTTCCCGGTGTCTCTGTATTCAGCACTGTGAGTTATCTCAGCACCGTCAACCGTACTACGCTAACGGCGAGAGGCTTGACGACCGCCCAGGTCGATTCGGCGTTGAGCTTTATCAACAGCCTGACCGGTGAAACTCCGCGTCG
>QHXE01001033.1 GCA_003222835.1 Acidobacteriota bacterium
TCACAACGACCGGGACATGGCGAAGAAACAGCCGCCGAAGAAAACTGGAGGCACTCGGCACTTCATACCCCCAGCGCAAGAACAGCAGCACTGCCTCGTGTGGATCGAGTGAGGAGAAGGCGTCGCAATCCGTGTCGATGTAATCCGTGAGGTTGGGACTCAGTCGCGTGTACCTAAATCGCCAGAGCCCCGAGGACCAGCGAAATTGGATCTCGCGAAAGAGACGACTCGGGATCACAAACGCTGACCGCCAAAGAAGATTATTCCGCAAGGGAATGAGCGCCTTCCGAAGTTTGTCTGCAAGTCCTAGTTCCCGGTACCGTCTGATCCTAAGACCCTTCGCTGCCCAGGGCCTACAAAACCAAGCCGGAGCGAGAAAGACTACTCCGCCGGGCTTGAGGATACGATGAATTTCCGCCAAGGCATATTCGGGATGGGGGACGTGCTCAAGTGTCGAGACCGAGAGGACAAAGTCCACTGAACGGGAGGCGACCGGCAGGCTTTCTATGTCCGCTTGGACTGCATTGCTTGGAGCCACGTATCGACTCAAAGCCCTGAACGAGATGTCCAGGCCGATATAGCAATAGCGTGCCGCGAGGTAACGGAAGGCTCCTCGGCCGCACCCGAGCTCTGCGACCACACCACTATGCTGAACGCTCAACAACTGCAGCCATTCGTCGATCTGTTCTTTGAATTCCGGAAGGCTCTCGCGACCCCACCGGTTTTCGTCGCCCTCGTTGTAAAAGTGCTTCGCCTTTTCGGCTATGTTCCGGCTAATGTCAACCTCAGTAGTTCTCATCACATCTCTTGCTACTTCCGGTTGCAGCATCAGCCTTTGTCGGCCGTGGCGACAATTGCGGCGGTGAAGATCGAGTCCAAGGGGCCACGTGGACCGCCCTCTACGGCTTGCACAAAACGCATGATCCCGCTAATCGCCTTCCACATAACATGTCGAGCAGCACTTTTCACGCCGTGAACGACGGGACCCATGGGGAATACCTGAACGTTGGTGAAGTCCGTAAGTTCCAAGATCTGTTTCAAGCTTGACGGAGTGAAAGGGGTTTCGTGGCTAAAGTCCTTGTAGAAAAGCTGATTGTAGAATGCCGCCAGATTGGGCACCTGACACAGGAAACGTCCACGAGGCCGCAGTGCGGCGCGGACTAGATCCAAAAACTCAGGGACCTCACTTTTAGGAATGTGCTCCAGCACGTCAATTGCTGAAATGAAGTCGAATTCGTTTAAGGACCGACGCAAGAACTCTTGGGCCTTAACACAATGCAGATTCGCAACCCCCAATTTACGCGCGACCTCCGCCTGTTGAACGTTCCGATCGACGCCCATGGCTCTGGCATAACCCTCGCGCTGAAGAAAATAAACGAATTCCCCGTAGCCACACCCGAGATCGAGCATTTTCGCGTCCTTGGATGTGGGTAGCCAGGGACTGAATGATTTACGGAAGACCAATTCGCTACCCAAGATATCGGCGAGCGAATTTGGCGCGGCGTGATTCGGCCGAACCCTTGCATATTGCGAATACATCCGATCCGCATACCCGGCTGCAATTTTAGATGCCGCCACCATTCACCACTTCAAACCTTAGCTCGTTTCCTGGCCTACAGCTGTTCGTCTTAACCTGAAAAGTGTGAGCTGGCTGATTGGGAAGCAGACGTCCGCTTCGTCTTACCGGGGTCAGTGTAATAATAATGCCCATAGTAACCGTAGTATCCGTTATGACGCACGTCCACCTTATTGAGGACCAATCCTAGAATTCTCGCTCCTGCATTCTCGAGGACCTTGCGAGCGCGCACCACTGCCCCTCTGGCGGTCACCCCACTTTCGACTACAAAAGCAACACCATCCACGAACGTTGAGAGGATCATCGCATCGGTCACGGGAAGCACGGGGGGTGAATCGATCACCAGGAACTTAAACCGCTGGCGCAGCTCTTTCAGTAAGGATTCCATCGCAGACGACGAAAGCAATTGCCTCGATGCTATGGGCTCCCGTCAGGAAGCCAGCGAGACCTTCTCCGTCGGCGAGATCTAGGGACTCAGCGATCCCTGGCCTTCGAAGATCGGCATCTATGATCAAGGTGCTGTCTCCTCTTTGAGCGAGTGCAATTGCCAGGTTAAGAGCGGTTGTGCTTTTTCCCTCTCTAGCCGTAGCGCTGGTTATCAATAACACCTGCGGAGGCCGCGGCGCCGTCGAGAGCACCACAGAAGTGAGGAGGGTTCTAAAGGATTCTGCCAACGCTGACGACGGTTGCTTTAAGAGCGCCAACGCTGTTTCGCTCGGCTTTGAGTTGCCGTTGTTTCGGGCACGTGATAGAGCTGGCCGGTGAGGGAGTTCGCGCTCGAGCGGAACGACCGCCAAGGCGGGAGCGTTCACAACTCTCTCTGCTTCTTCGATGCTCTTGATCGAATTGTCTAAAGCTTCCTTTACAAAAGCGAGCGTCACCCCGAGGATCAGCCCGACAACTAGGCTTACGGCGATATTTCGCAGTTTTTGGGGTCGGACCGGCACTTTGGGGGGCCGAGCGGAGTCAACCACATGAATGTT
>QHXE01000035.1 GCA_003222835.1 Acidobacteriota bacterium
TGGCTGTGAGTTATCTGGCTGAGGAAATCATGTCACTTCGACCGGAAAATGTGATGGCCGTTGGGGACGACTTCACCGATATTGAAATGCTCCAATATGCAGGAATTGGGGTCGCGATGGGGAATGCACCCGCGGCGGTCAAAGCGTCTGCTGATTGGGTAACCACCACCATCGAAGAAGATGGGGTGGCCAGGGCAGTCGAAAGGTGGATTCTTCGTGCCAAGTCTAGTCCGGCGCCACTCCCGCTTACGGCGTCAGGTCAAGGTCCACTATAATGCTTGTTCGCGGATCGTCATGCACGACGTCGATGATCGAATCCGGATTCTTCATGGGCAGCCGAGCCAGCCTGACAGATTACAAACTCCGATTAGCCGCATCTTTCGACATTAGGGCGAATTATGATGACGAGTATACGGTTAGTCGCGCCACGAAATTAGTGGAACTAGCTCAACTAAAGGATGGCCACTCAGTATTAGATCTTGCGACCGGCACGGGGATCGTCGCGGTCGCCGCCGCGCGGGCAGTCGGTGCTGAGGGGAATGTCATCGGCGTAGATATTTCTCCAGGAATGCTCGACCAAGCGCGAAAGAAAATTAGAGCGGAGGGGTTGCAGAAGATCGAGCTGATCGAAGCCGACGTTGAGAGTCTCAATTTTGAGGCCGAGAGTTTTGATGCGATCGTATGTTCTTCCGCCTTGATGTGGCTGACTAATATTCCGGCTACTCTCCGCAACTGTCGGACCTGGCTGAAAACTGGTGGGCTCCTTGCATTTTCTTGCTACTCCGAATCGTCTTTTATGATTCCTCTTTTGGTTAGGGCTTGCGCGAAGTTTGGTATTTCTTTACCTAATTGCAACGAACCGCTGGGCACACACGAAAGATGTCGTGAGTTAGCACAAGAGGCAGGGTTTGACAAGATTGACATTCGAACCGAGCAATTCAGCAGTTACCTTCGCCGGAACGATGGGGAGTGGCAATGGAATGGCGACTCGAATTGGATCGACCCAAGAGGCAATCCTTTGGCGCGTTTTTCCTCGGAACGACTTAGGGAAATGAGGGCTGCTTACGAGTCGGAGATTGATGGTCTTGCTACCGATCAAGGCTTTTGGCATGAAATCACAATGTTCCTGGTCATGGTTCGTAAATAGCCTGATGCGCTGCTGAACTGATCGCTCTAAGTCACGCAGGTTCTTCTCTCATCGCCGCGGGATGCTTCCAACACTCCTCGACGATCTGCGCGTATTCCTCGCGCCGCACGCCGCTGGCCGTCGAAACTTGATTGGGATGTAACCGATAGTGTAACTCGACGGTCGGCAGATTGTGGATTTTCAGACCGGCCTGAACCACTTTCAACCAGAGGCCAAGATCCTGAGCGACGCGATACTTAGGATAGCCGCCCAGATTCATCACTTCACGACGGCGCAGCATCACGGTGGGATGGTTGAGAAACCAAATTTCCGAGGTGTTCCGTTGGCGTTCGATGTACTCGTTCGTGACCTGCTCGGGATGCTCGGTTGGTGGGAGTAGCTGATCGGTTTCCCAGTCGATGCTCTGTAGTTGCGCACCGAGTATGGTCACGTCCGAGTGAGCCCGCAAGTAGGCAACTTGCCGCTGTAACCGAGTCGGCATCATGCTGTCATCGGCATCCATGCGAGCCACCAACTTTCCCCGACATCGGCTCAGTCCCAGATTAAGAGCGGGAGCAATACCTTGATTTTCATCGAGTCGTATGAGGACGACTCTGGGATCACCGGCGATGCGGTCAATTTCTGCGATTGTTTCGGCTGCCCGCGATCCATCATCCACCAGGACGAGCTCCCATTCGCGGAACGTTTGAGCCCGTATCGACTCCCAACACTCCGCCAAGTACGCCGCTGGCGTGTCGAAAACGGGCATCAAAATCGAAACTTCGCAGCAGAGGGCTGCCGAGAAGCTCGCACTATGGGTAGCGGCATGTTTATGCACATTATGTTCATTAACAACGGATTTGCGCGCCTTGACCCCTGCCTCGGAACGTGCGTCCGCCTTATCCAACTCGCGAAGTCGGGCGAGAAGTTCAGTATCCTCGCTCGCGTACAATGGCACATCCCCACAGTTGTACCTAAGGCCAGGCAGGTCTCGGGCGATCACGGGCAATCCCGTCGCCATCGCTTCCAGTGCGGCATAGGAGCCGGTTTCACTGTGGGTAGCGTCTGTGGGAATCAGCACCGCGTCTAGCCGGCGCAGGGCCGATGGCATCCTAATCGGCGTCACGTCGCCCGAAAAATCGACCCACGGCAGGTTCGCAAGCTTCCCGCTCACGAATCGCTGATAACCAGTATCGAGTCCGTGCCCGATGAAGCGGATCCGCCACGGACCGGCTCGCCATGCCAGAACCGCCTCGATGAAAGAGCGTGGAACCTTATCCTCGTGCAGACGGCCTACAATGCCGCAGACGAGGCCAACATGCCTTCGTTTGGTTGGGCGAAACTCACCAGGATCGATTTGCAGCGGCAACACCTTGAGCGGCAACTGCCGCCAGCCCAAATGAATTTCGTGCGAGTCGAAATTCGAGAACACCCTTGCCGCTGTCGCATGTTTTGGCGGCAACTCTCGCAGAGAATTCGTGCAATGCAAGATCCAAACTTGGGAGCACTTGGAACTGATCCCGTTCTTATCAGTCGGCTCGTGATGCACCAGCAAATCCGGCTGCAGGGTTTCAATCAGACTCAGGACCTGCGAACTTCCCAAGTCGGAATGGACCGTTGCGCCGGCGAACACAAACGGCCCACGCGCGCCGACCGTGAGGATGTGCGTATCCCAGCGGTGGGCTTCGTGCGAACACCACACGTCGAGCATGCGTTGAGCGCCGCCCACGGTGAGATCCCACGGTATGAGATGGATCAATCGTGGACGGCCGTCTCGTGGCCAAAGTTCTGCGAGATGTTCTACCAACCCTGCCATTTTGTCGACTCCGAGCAGCCTTGTAAGGTTAACGCAGATTTTTCAGTAGCAACCGTTCCAAGGGCGATCCTTTCACACCATGCCGAACCCGGCAAAAGCCTACGGCCAATTCCCATAATGGTTGTGTTCTCGCGGGACCAATAAGCAATCAAATGCCACCTATCTGCACTTTTAAACGTTTGGGCCAACTTCAATCCGACGACGAAGTTTATTTGCCCACCGCTCCTCCACCGGCCGTTCCGGAAAATGGGCGTTCTTAACACTTCCCATCCCGCCATTCGCACGATACACAACCGATCTTATGGCCTCGACCCATTTGTCGACCAGTGGACTCAGCGAGATTTCATGCCTGGTCCAAACGGGCCACGAGTCAGGGTGGATGCCGATTAGTTCTGACCATAGACCATAAAGGTGCGCCCGCTCGCTTGTCGTCAGGGGAACCGGCAGTGCGTTGGGAAGTGCCTGCAAACCATGGTGACCGCCAACCTGTTGATACAAAGTGGCGACACCTTGGCTGATCGACTCGGCGGCGGCCAAACCGAAGCCTTCCGTAATACTCGGCAGAACCGTACATGCTGCGTTGCGCATAGCGACGAGCAACTCATCCTGGGCGAGCCAAGGCAACCAGTAAATAAAAGCGTTTCGAGACGGATTCTCCGACTTTGCTCGCTGCGCGGGTCGCTGCACCGCCACACACGCGATGTTGTCCGCTCGCAGTCGTTCCGCAATCGCAGCGAAAATGCCAAGACCCTTGTCGACCGACGGTCGGCAAGGGAAAAGAACATAGGGTGAGGGCACGTTTTTCAGATTCTCCAGGTTTGAACCGGGAATCAGTTGGTTCTGCGAATTCTTTGGGACTCCCGGAAGGCACCCTGTGGATTCGACGGTCAGCACTCGATGTTCGGCTGACGCAATCGTGAGTGCTTTCTGCAATTCTTTCAGTCGGTCAGGCCACTCGAACTCTCGCGCGTCCTTCAAAATGCCCGTGCTCGTTACGACGATATCGGCCATCATAACGGCAGAGGCGAGCAAGGATCCGGACGGGAGGATCTGGCGTTGATTTTTCGAAAGGTCACTGATGGGTGGGTCGTAAAGACTATGAAGCCAAAAGACTGATGGCTCAAAGGATCGCTTTCCGCTCCGCAGGATGATGAACATCGCGCCTTCGTCGCCATGAGCAATGACGGCGTCTGATTCTGCGCTGGTCCTAATCTGTTCGACCGCCTCAAGCGCAGCACGACAAAACTCGCTACATTGCAGCACTCGAGGGGCACGACGGAGTTCGGCTCGCATTTTCAAGAACATCGGCATCAGCAAAGGCGTCAAGTCCTTGCCGGGGCGAGTGTCCGGCCAATCCGGTAAGAGAACTCTGGTTTCGATCCCCAGCCCAGTCAACTGGTTAGCTAAGCGTCGAATTGCGTACGCTGCGCCGCCCCGTGTGTAAAACGGATCTAACTCCCAAGAGATCATGGTCACCGATTTCACAATCATCCCTCGTCAATGATGCACGGCGGGACACGGGAACTATTTTCGTGCGAATTTACCGAGTCGAATTGCTCAAGTTTAGCATGATCCACACTCTTCAACTTAACAGCTCTCCGATTTTTTGCATCCTGGGAAAGCACGAACTGCCTGCACCGCGAATTGAGTGGAGTGGTGAACTATGGCAACCTGTAAGCGCTGACTGCAATAGAGGTGCGCAGGCAAGTCGAACGCCTTTTTCTCGGGGTCACACCATGTCACAGACTGCTGATGGATTGACCAACTACTGCGATGACGATCTAACGTTTTTCGCGTTGATTTACAAAAACTACGATGCCACGGCACATTGCCTGGGAGACCTGCGCAAACACTATGCGGCGAGCCGTGTCATATTACGGTCTGATGGGGATCCCGATCCTCGTTTTCCGATCCTCGCCAAGCGTAACCAGGTCGACTTTCGCGAAGAGTTGCGATTGTTCGGCATCGAGAATGGTGGAGCAGTCATCGAGCGCATGCTCGTACTTTTCCTCGAACAACCAACTCGATACTTGTTGAAGATCGACCCCGACACTGTGATTCATCGGCGATTCCAGTATCTGCCGGTTCGTAGCGGATTGTTTGGAACGCTGCAAGGAGGGCAGGAGACTCCTTCCGTTCAGGGCGGATGCATGGGGTTCACTCGGGATTCAGCAGAGCAAATCCTACAATCGGAGATGTTGCGAGACAGTCGCTTGAGAGAGCCGGCCAAATTCATCAACGATTCACCTTATTTCGTTCGAATGACGCACCGTGCCCACCGCTGTGGATTAGCTAGTTTTGACTGGATCGTGCCCTGGATCGCCAGCGAATTGGGAATTCCCATATATCCGTTTGACGAAGTCAACAGCGGCTGGCAACAGGCGCCTCCGAATCCTAACCAGCGTTACGCGGTGAGCCATCCTCGCGCCGTATTCAGTTGACGGTTAGGCGTTTTGGCCCCGCCGGCCGCTGCTGGCCTGTGCAGTTTTATGTTCAATGTTTGTCCCAGCTGTGGAGAATATCGCGCCGACAAAACCATTGTGCCCGAAGGAGTGTATGCAATATGCCCGAACTGCCGCTTTCGATGTGAGTTTATCCGATTGCCACTATTCATTCTCACCGGCGCAAGCGGCGTTGGTAAGTCAACTGTGTGCCTAGGACTTGCAGCTAAGATGAAAGACGTCGTGATTATGGAAAGCGATATTTTGTGGCGCGAAGAATTCAATCAACCTGAAACCAATTACTGCGAATATCGAGAGACTTGGTTGCGAGTGTGCAAGAACATTTCTCAGGCTGGTAAACCTGTTGTCTTATGTGGGGTTGGAGAGCCTACTCAGTTTGAGCAATGTATAGAGCGTCGTTATTTCTCAGAGCTTCATTATCTAGCCTTGATTTGCGATGATCAAATCCTTGCCTCACGGTTGCGAAATCGTCCGACGTGGCGCGGTTCTTTCAAGGACGAATACATTAAAGAGCAGGTCGTATTCAATCGCTGGCTGCTAGATAATGCGCAAAATACAGAACCACCAATGACTCTTCTGGACACTTCGGAAATTACCGTAGATAAGACGGTGGAGAAAGTTGAGCGGTGGATACGAAGCTTCATAAGTGGACATGCGTGAACATTGGTAATGGCAACCGCCATCTAACGATTCATTCAACCCGACGCCTCGACAGCACGTTTCTCTCAAGTGCTTCCTTCGGTGAGGGCAATAACTTTGTTGAGGCCAGCGTAAAAGCGTCCGCCAGGCAATACTACGCGATCGCCACCAGATCGCCACCGGATCGCCGCTTGTAGTGATTGACTGAATTGCAGAGAATGGCGGACTCTTTGCGAGTCTTCGGGGTTAGCGCATCGTCGAAAATTAGCTCACCGATCGCCGAAATCTGATACGCAATCGAAGGGAGTTTTACCCATGGCAAAAGCAGCTTTGGCACCAGTCACCAAATACCAGTGGCAATTATTACAGAATTCTCCGGTCGCAAATTCACGAACCGACGATATCTGGTTCTTTGACGAACTGACCGGGTGGCTGGTCAACAGCAGTGGATATGTCTGCAAGACGGAAGACGCAGGCGCCAACTGGACGCCGAAGTTCTTCCTCCCGCCCAATCTTCCCAGCCTCCCCTATCTGCGATGTATGTCCTGGGCGAACCGCGAGATCGGCTGGTTCGGCGCGGTTACCGGGATTGGAGACGTTGACTCGATCACGTCGCCCAGCCAGTTCATTCAAACGCTCTTGCACCAGACGACGGACGGCGGGGAAACCTGGAAACCGATCGA
>QHXE01001037.1 GCA_003222835.1 Acidobacteriota bacterium
GAGAACAACGAATGCCGTAATCCTGAAAATGAAATAGCGAGATAATGAACCCGACATGCCAAGTCCTCGATAAGATACAAAGACGAAAGGAGCCAGCGAGATACCGCGTCGGTCCGAGTCGCTCTATTCTCAACCTCACCCTACTAGCGATCTCGCGGCCAGACGCTATTTTGCTTCTAAACCGTGAGGTAATTTAGCATAGCCTCGCCGCTGGCGGCGATCACGCGGCGAGGGGTGGTATCGAGGTTTGATCGCTTAACAGGTTGCTGAAAAATGAAAAATCGGTCACGGAGGCACAGAGTCACAGAGAAAGACCAATTGACTACCAGGGGATTCTCAAGATGCTACAATGCGGGCTACCGGCGGTTTTCTCTGCCCTTCTAAACGATTACGATATGGTGACTGAACCGCTCGGGACTTGGAGCAATGGAGCTTGGCGGCGCCTAACTAACTAATGCCACTTGGTCCGCACTAAGCTGCATAGTTGGCTGTTCTATGAAACGGTGTGGCGAAGCATCGAAGGCGCTGCGGTCCAATACAATGATTGCAAAGAACGGCATTGCACTCTGCGTTGGTTGGCTGTTGGTTCTGTGCACGTCGTCCGCTTTCGCTCAGAGTCAGACGACGGGGCGCATTGCCGGGGTAGTCAAAGATCAAAGAGGTGCTCTCATCGTCAGGGCAAACGTAACCGTCAGCAGCAAAACCGCCGGGCGGATATCGAGTGAGCATAAGCGCCAATGGATTCAACTCGGTTCTCCTCGATTCTGTCCAGGTGGTTATCACCGAAACCACCACCGTCAATGCGCAACTCACAATTGCCGGAGTAATCGCCGATCCGGTTATGGTGCACATTGCACCGTTTGTCCAAAACGACGGCCCGCAGCTTGGCCGCGTTGTCGACTCGCGCGCCGTCTCAGAGCTGCCGCTCGCGACCCGCAATTTCATGCAGATTCTCGCGCTCTCGCCGGGCACGTCGGTGGCCCTCCCTGACAACACCGCCCTCGGCCGCAACTCACAAAACGTTTCAGTCAACGGCGCGCGCGTGACGCAGAATGATTTCGAAATCAATGGGATTGACGCCAATAATTTCGCCACCAACGCTGCGTCGATGGTGGCCGTGCCGGCGCCAGAGACCATTCAGGAATTCAAAGTCCAGACCTCACTTTACGACGCAACGTTTGGACGTGGCGGTGGCGGCAACGTTCAGGCAGTCACGAAGAGCGGCAGTAACGATATTCACGGCGCTGCCTATGAATACTTCCGCAACGATGCGCTCAACGCGAACAATCCATTTTTGAAAGCGACAGGTGTTCGCCGGCCAACACTACAGCGCAATGTTTTTGGCGGGCTGCTCGGCGGCCCAATTAAAGCTGAGAGATTATTTTTCTTCATCTCGTATCAGGGCACGCGCGAGCGCAACGGCGCATCGGCTAACAGTCTGACGTCCGGCGTCTTGATCGCGCCTGGGCTAACTGGCGATCGTTCACAACAGACTCTGTTGACAACCTTCAGGCCGCGGGTATCGCCCACCGCACCGCCTGCGACCTCGATAAATCCGGTGGCATTGGCGCTACTAAACGCCAAACTGCCCAACGGTCAATTCTTAATTCCGACACCGCAGGCTGACGGCCACTACACAGGCTCGGCCATCTCCACTTATCGCGAAAATCAGTTCAATTCAAACGTTGATTACCGCATCAACAGAAGGGACTGGCTATCCGTAAAAAGTTTTCTCTCGAACGCACCGCAATTCCTCGCGCTTCCCAGCGGCGGTGGCGGCGGAGCAAATGTTCCAGGGTTCGGAGTGGACCAAAAGCAGAACAACCGGCTGATCGCGTTTCAGGAAATTCACACGCTAAGCCCGAGAATCATTAACGAAGCGCGCGCCGGTTACAGTTTTATTCGCGGAGACACGTCGGGGCAAAACCCGTTGAGGGACTCGGACCTTGGCATCAAGCGAGCTAACGCCAACGCGTATCCAGGGCTGGGCGTTATCCGTATCGGACCAACCGGAACGAACGCGGTGGCGATTGGGAATGCGGGAACTAACGTAGATACACAGAACGTCGAATCTTCAACGACGCTGGTCGATATTCTTTCGATCACTC
>QHXE01001034.1 GCA_003222835.1 Acidobacteriota bacterium
GTGTTCTCGGCGAAGGCAGTCGCGCAGACTCGCTTTCAATATTCGCGGCTGACACCGGCAGTGGCTGCGACTGGCGGTACGACGTCGCCGGTGGTACTGATCGGAATCAACGATCCATTGAAACTAGTGACGGGCACACTCGTGGGCGGAACGTCAACTAGCGGCGCTACCGATCGTCGCGAGACCCGATTGCAGTTTCAGGAAATCTTTGCCTACGTCGGCGGCAATCATTCGATGAAGTTCGGCGTTGATATTCAGCGCATCAAATCGACTTTCATCGATCTCAGCGATGCCACCGGAACCTGGGATTTTGATAGCGCCGGCGACTTTCTCGCTAACGTGCCCAGCCGCTTTCGCCAAAATTTTCTAACGACCTCGACGCAGCACAATACCTACGCCGGCATCTTCGCGCAAGATGAATGGCGGATGAGATCGAACTTCATGTTGAGTTACGGCTTGCGTTGGGAAAACGAAAGCATCGTGCGCGACGGAGATAACTTTGGGCCGCGGCTGGCGTTTGCATACGATCCATTCAAATCGGGCAAGACCGTGATTCGCGGCGGCGCCGGAATTTTCTACAACCGCGCACTGCTGCGGACGATTGACGATTTCACGCTCGGCGCTCAGCGGCTTTTTTTCGACACCGATACTTTGGTCGATCCACCAACGGGCAAGGTGATGACAAACGCGCAGCGCCGCGCGTTCATCGCGGCGAATCTTCGCTTTCCGCAAACGCTCTCGCTTGATTCGCCGCTGGTCAAACAGTTTGGCGTGCTCATGTCGGGATCGAGCGACAGATCGGCAGTCATCTCGTTTTCGAAGCGAATTACACGTGGAATCGGGGCTTGCATCTTTGGCGCGAATTCAACGTCAACGCGGCACGGTTGCCGAAAGGATTCAAGAACTTCACTGAGTATCTGGCCTCGCGCGACTTTGCAAATTTCCTCAGCCGTCCCGGCGGCGTGCGGCCATTGCTGAACAGTTCGACTGCCGGCGATCTGGTGCGCTTCGTTCTGGCGCCGTCCGATGCTGCGAATCCCAATTCAGTGGTTCGCATCGTGGAATTCGGCGTACCGATCTCGCTGATCAACCTTAATTCTTTCACCTCGACCACATCAGTAAATACCGCACTGGCGGCCTTGAATTCGCTACGTCTCGATCCTTCTAAGGGCGAACTCGAACAACTGATTCCCGTTGGCAACAGCGTCTATCATGGGCTGACGCTCGAATTGCGACATCGCTTTCGCTCGATAAAAAATGGCGCCGGGTTTTCTTTTCGAGCGGTCTACACGCTTTCTTTCTTGAAAGACGACGGAATCGTGAACACTTCCGATGCGCTGGTTCCCGGTGATTTTCAACGCGAGTTC
>QHXE01000036.1 GCA_003222835.1 Acidobacteriota bacterium
AAGCAACGCCGCTACATCCATAACCGGCGCCGGCGAACCCGCTGGGATCGCTGTCGCAACCGGTGTTGAGGCGGCTTCTAGTACTGCTGACATTTGAGCGTACTGTCCTTTCTCTTAAATCGGGGCTACGTTAGGACGCAGTCCCCGCTGGTTCGGCCTTCGGCTCAGTCACATTGAATTCAACCGGCGTTGCTTCGAACAAAGTCTTGTCTTCACCGTCGACCAGAAAGAGCCGAAGCCCCAAACCCCAGTAGAGATTTTCGCCTAACTCTCTCCAGTCAGTCATGCGGCCGAGCCGTACCTGATCATCGGTTGCGCTACTGGTGCCCGCGTAAAGCGTCGGCATGAAAACTTCTCCGATGGTTCCATCCGAAGCTTCCACATGCGCACTGGCCCAGATCATGTCGCGCAGTTGACGCGGAGGCGAAAGCTGCACGCTCCTAATGTGCTCGAACGGCAGCCACACATACTTATCTTTCACGATTAATTCGAGCACCGGCGCGACGAAATCGTCATAATCGCGGAAATCTTGAAATTCCTTTCCGTCAATCTTTCCAGCGATCGCCGGACGCTCTTCTTCAGCACGGTCAAGCGTTGCGCGGGCTTCAGTCATTTGTCCCTTTGATAGTTGCTTAAGCGCCTCCACCTGCAGGTCGATATAGGCCGGCGGCTCACGGAGAAAATGCGGCTGAACCCCTTCGGCGAACACCCGCTTTCGCTCGCGCTCGGCATTGATGTTGGCGCGGTAGACCATTACTCCCAATCCGGCTTCCGTACTCTGATGGCCAATTACATCAAGCTGCCTTTCCGCCCGCTCCCAATCGCCCGCGAGGCACGACAGCTCAAAGAGAAAAGTGCGGGTGGCGCCATCGTTCGGATTGGCCTTAACCTCGCGCACGAGTTCTTCGATCGCCTCGTTAAGCTTGCCTGCCGCGAACAACTCTTTCGCCTTGTCCATGATAATGTCCCTCGCTGTGCGCCGCCAATTACTTCAGAAGGTTCTGCGGAGCGTGTAGATTCTTAAACAAAGCACGCTGGAATGGATTGTTTGCGCTCGCGGGGGTCAATGTCGCCCGCACTTGGGCATTCCCCACATTCCAGGAAAGATCGACCTTATCGCTAACGGCCAATCCCTTCGAGCCGGCTTCGATCATCTTAAACAATCCCCAAGTACCTGGGAATGTTTGCGTGACGGACTCACCGCCGCTCGGTACCACCGTTATCTTAGCTCCGGAAGATCCCGATTTCGCAGGCCAGATAAATTTCGCCGACCCTATCGAGTTACCGCGTGATTCTACTTTGTTGCCATCGATCTCGATGACCACATCCGCATTGGGCGTCACCTGTAGCGCTAAGTCGTAGGCAACTTCCGGTTGCGCTCCGTTGTTAGCGAACATCGCTTCGCGGAGTTTGCGCGCGCTGTTCAAGTATTTCACGAAATCGTCTGACAACCTTACCGCGCCGGTTTCTTTCAGCTTCCACTGGCCCTGCACATCGTCAACTGAAGTTGCCAGGTTCTTGTTGAAGAAAGCCCATAACTGTCCATTCGAGGGATTGAGGAACCCGCCGAGATCGGTCAACGAAGCTTCACCAGAATCCGTAAACGGATATCCTGATTCGATCGTGTGCGCTTTCGGATAGACTTGCTCGTTCCACCCCTTCACGATTTGTTCGGCTCCGCCTCCATACAAAAATCCACGCAGATTCTGGAGCGGCTGTTTGAGTAAGTTTGCCGTGTCGGTGGCGGCCGCAGTCTTAAATGCTTCAAGCAAGCCGGAAATAGTCTGCTCCGCTTTCTGCAGCCCCATCTTATCTTCTCCGGTCAGCAGAGCCTGCGATGTTTGCTGCAATTGATTCTCCGATGCCCCCTCCAATGGATCGAGCACGCGGCGCAATTCGGCGCGATATTGCGACATGGGAGAGCTTTCTTTCTTCGCCTGGCCCGAAGATACGAACTGGAACAGAGGCTTAAACTCCCTCTCAACTTCCGTGTTCCCACCCGATTCATCGTCCGTATTGCTCACAAACCAACTCTTTATCCAGCCCCAAATGCCAGTGCTCTCAGGCTTCTTTGAGATGTGTGTGTTCAGCGCGACTGCGGACATTACTCGCTCCATCGGAGAGTCGGTGGCCGATAATGCCTTAAGCGCTTCGACCGCGTCATCCTTTCTCTTGAAGGGCTGCACACTGATGCCACGAAGGAACTTTCGCCAATGGTCAGTGTATTCGTTCAAATACATCGTCTGTAGCTTGCTGATATCGGAGGCTTGTGCCTGATTGCTCGCGACTGCCGCCGCGCCCATCACCCAATCGTCTTTGCTGATTTCTTCACCGGCGTTCTCGATTGACGATTTCATGTAGTTGCGATAGCCGTCGATTGTATAGCTTCCCGGCACCGTGTAGGTTCCCACCAACACTCCGCGGCCGCGCCCTTCGAGCACCGTATCGAGACTTATGGGCGTCGTCTTAGCATTGATCTCCGTCACTAAGCGTTTGTAAAAACGGTTGACCGGAGGATAGGCGGTAAGCTTGCGTCGCGCATCAGCTACCAGCCTATCGTCGACCCTGATGTGCGGCGCATCTTCGCGAACTAATTGGCGCGCGTAGAAATCCAGATCCTGAAGCGAAAGAGTTTCAGCATCCGCCGGCGCCGTCCTCTTCCAATAGTCGCGAAGCGTATTGGCCAAAAATGTAGGCTCCACTCTAGTTGCGTCAGACAGCATCAGATAAGCCTTGAGCAAATCGTAGTGGCGGCCAAGAATATCTTCTTCCGAAGGCGCAGTTGCTTGTTCGCTACCCACAGTGCTCGTATTCGTAATCGTTGCCGAAGGCCGTCCCTCCGCGAAGTTGCGCAAGTCAGTTTGCAAAGCTTCGACCGTTGGCTTCTTGAATCGCTCTTCAACTGCCTCGAAGAATATATTGCGTAAATAAGGCGCAACATCATTTCCCGAGTACAGTCCGAAGCGCATATAGAGCGGCGGACCTGCATCCAACGTCGCCAGCTCTTCGCGCAAAGAATCCAACGTTTCGATCTCCACGCGCGCCGCCGTCGGGTCCTTTTTCAAAACGTCCTTGCCGAAGTCCGCGCGCGTGATTTCGTCCATCCTCGCGCCTCGCTCAGTTGCCTCGGCAACCAGCTTTCGGTTAGCCAGGAAAGAAACCGCGGCGCCAAACAGCAACAGGCATAAAAGGACCACCCCGAGCGTCAAGAGAATAGCGCCAGTGCGCGGTGGTTTCTTTTGACTGGCCTGAAATGAGGCGGCGAGATTCTGATCACGCAAGACAACTTCTTTGAAGAACCGATCGGTGAAGAACCCCGTGCCGACTGCTTGCGGCGCTCTTTCGCCGCCATCACCCGAGGGTGCGGCGGCTTGTGCTCCTGCGGTGATATTCGCGGTGAAATAGAACCCGCGCAGAAGGGGGCTTTCGCTAAATGGATTAGGCCTGAACAGTGCCGACGTAAACAGACCGAGCTTTGCGCGCATCTCAGAAAAGCGCACAGGAAAATCGAAAATTTTAAGTTGTGATGCCGCAGTAACCGAAATACCGAGGCGAAGCAAACGGCGGCGCACGAGCGACTCGTAGAGTTGATCGAACTCCAGGTCGAACAAAGCGTGGGCGTTGGCCGATTTATTCAGCGGAATTGTCGCACCCCAAACTTCGGCAGCGTCCTTTCGGTCTTTGAAGAACTCTTCAAAACCGGACAGCGCGTCCATGTTCGTGAATACCAGATAGACGGGAAAGCGCACGCGCGCCAGTTGCATTGTCTCGTCCAATCGAGCGCGCAGTGTCTTTGCCTGTTGTTCGATCTCTGTTTCGCTTGACTGAAGAATGCGCGCGGCGTTTACCGCAACCAGGAAGCCGTCCAGCGCGCGCTGATTGCGGTGCTTCTTTACGGTTTCCGTGAGGGCGACCCACTCGTCGCGCGCCGGGCCGTCGCCTTGATAACGACCGGCTGTATCGAGCAGCACGGCTGAGTCGGTAACGCGCCAATCACAATGATGCGTTGGCCGCACGATCTTCATCTCGGCGCGTCGCTGGCTTGGCAGCGTATGAAAATCCAAACCGGAAGACAAGACCAGGGAAGTCTTACCGCTCGACTGTGGACCAGCCACGATATACCAGGGAAGCGCGTACAGTGCGTCACTGGATTTGGCGCCCGCAAGCCTGGTGCTGCGTAACCATTGCACCGCTTCCTCGGCGCCACGAGCCAACTCTTCATGAATTCGCTTGGGAGCGCCGCCGCCTTTAACCGGCGCCGGCTGGGCGCCTCCGGTTTCTTGAGCGACGGCCTGTGCGGCCTCGCGTTTCGCGGCGCGCCGCTTTCGCCAGTGATTGATTAAGATCGCAAGCGGCCAAGTCAGCAACAGCAGCGCGATGATTACGATTTCCCAGATGTATGTGAGGCCAATTGAGGGACCAAGGAATACCACGGCCAGACTGGCAATCCCGTAGAACGACACGAGCGCCGAGATGCCGAGAACGGATTTGATCTGATCGCCGTGGGCGGACATTTTGGGGAACTGTTAGCCGATGAATTTCTAAGTTGACGTTTCGCTTAAGATTCGAAATTTCTTTATTATATCTCGCAATTTCGCAATAACTTGCTCGGCCGCTACCGCGGCAAACCGTCTTTGACGGCAACGACTGAAGGCTGTCGGGCTTGCGGGGGATTTGTGGAATTCATATTCCGCAAAACCTATTCGTCTGTCAAGACCATGAGCCTCCAGGTCTGAAAGTAGGTAAGTCGGACTTACGGGGCGGGATCAACCGCGACGCGGTTGCATCCTTCAGCCCAACGTTGCCGTTGCGGCTACGTTGGGAACGGAATGAAATTGGATCAGTCAACCGCAACGCGGTTACGCCGGTCTTGAATGCAATATGTTTCATCTTCGACTCTATCCAACCGGTACAACCCTTTCAGGGTTGGGAAGATCGTCGCCTCCAGGTCCCAAGGTAGCCGCAACGGCAACCTTGGGCTGGAGGATGGAACCGCTTTGCGGTTGTAGCGGCAAATCAGCCTTACCTACTTTCATTTGGCGCACTGAGAGCCACCGCAGCCGCTCGCGGACTAATGCACTAACTGCTCCATTGCGGTTCTTACATCAGACTTCAGCAGCAGCAGCAGAACCAGATAGATCAATGCTACGACGACGAGCCCCGCTGCCGCGCCGATCTTTGCCCAGAGCGGCAGTCCCGGATCGCGTGGCGGCTCTGGTTGGTCCATGACCTTCCAGTGGGGAGATAACTCGGTTTCCTGCAATCGTCCCGCGCGCTTGAGTTGAACCGCCGTGTTCTTGATCAACTCCTTAAGCTGATCTTCCATGTACACTCCGTACTTGCCTTTGTAACCCAGCAGCAGGCACAGATAATAGACCTCGACCACATCCGCTTCGGTTTGGATCTGTTTCAGCAGTTCTTCAAGCCTTTCAAAGAACTTGACGCCCGCCAGGTGTTCGCCGAAATATTCGAGTTGCAGAGGAAACTTCTCCCATTCCGCGCTCAGCGCGGAGTGAGTAGTCAAAACAGTCTCGTCAACGAAAGCCGCCAATGCAAACTTCACCGAGTTGATTTGCTTTTCGGAGTGCCGCAGGGTCGCCCCGCGCTGCTCCATCTCTTGCAACATCTGATGGACCGTCGATCTAAGGGTCGACGACGGCGCCAGCGCGCCGGAGCGAAGTTTCAGCACCAACTCAAATACCGGCGCCGCGAGACTAATCAGATCGCTATGCGATCGCGCGCGCCGGCGACTAACGGCGGTCGATGGCTGTTCAGCAACTGCACTCATATTCCGATTTCGGATCTCGGATTTCGGATTGCAGATTTCCCGAAATCAAAGCACAAAGTACAAAGTACAAAGCCCCAGATTCCAATCCGCATTCCGCAATCAGCATTCTGCAATCGGCTACGGTTTCACCGCGTACATCTCAACAACTTCATCCTTGAATTCTTCCGGCACATACACGGCCAGCGCTTTCGATCCCGCGATTCGCTCCCAGAACATACCGGTGGAATCCAACTGAAAGTAATGAAACTTGGGCCGCGTGGGAATGGGCGCGGGCGGCGGCGATGCGTGCGTCAGAGTCACGCCCGGCAGCGCCGATCCGATCACCACGTCTATCGTGTCGCGCGAAGCTACTTTGATTACACGTGGCACGCGCTCGATCAACTGACCTTCCGAAATATCAGCGCGCACGCCCAGATAGAATCCTGCTTCCTTCAGTAGTCGATCGTCCAGGACGCGGCCCGCGTAAAGCGTCTCGCGCACCTTCTCCAGTGGTATGGGCACGCAACGGGTAGGGATGACTGTCTCGAGCATGTCGCGAATCTGCTCGATCAACTGGCTGAAAGTTCCGTAAAGGTCTTTGTGTTCATAGCGAACTACATCTTTTGGATGGCGATCGGGCGTGAAAGTCATCAACATCCCGGCCAGCTCGGCCATCTCGAAATAGAGCCGCTCGGGATGCAGCACCGGCGTGCGAAACAGATGCGCCAGATTTGGAATCGACGAGTTGACCGTATGCAGCAACCAGAACACTGCTACTTCAGCCCCGGTGAAATCGGCCAGCGAAGTCGTTCGCTGACGTCGCTGCTCGCCGAGTGAGCTGCTCTTCGTAATCAGGATCTCGACAAGCTGCCGCAGCATATCTTCCAACCATGGCGAAGCGCGGATATTCAGCACTGGTGGAATATACTGCTCGCCAAGTTTGAGTTGGCCAGTCGTGGTTCGCGCCAGCTCCGCGATCTTGATCGCGCTGTATCCATCGGTGAGTTCGTCGCCTAATAATATCCGCAGGTTGCCCTGCGCGAACGCGAGTTGCTGTTCGTTCTCTCCCGTGGTTTCATCGGGAACCATTCCGGGACTCTGGAGATAGCGAAGGTTTTGATCCGGCGCGCCTCCATTGCGCTGAAAGTTTGCTGCTCCCGAACGCTTCGCCGGTATCGCCAGATGAACATCCAACTTTGTAGCATCGGGGCCAAAATGCTCCATCACCGGCCGGGGCGCCGGCGCCGGCTCCGTCTCAGGCACACTGATCAAGACTCCGTCAGGCATCACCGCGCGACAGCGAATCAAATCGAAATTCCCATTGGCGATCGCTTCGTTGTTAGCCTGAAAATCGAGCACGCCCCACTCATAAGGCGCGGTCGAAGCGAAGCGGGAACTCAGCAGCTCCTCATAGTAGTTGTCCCACTGTTGGAAATGATGTGGGGTGAGGAGCATCCCCTCGTTCCACACGACTTTACGATACCGGCTCATATGCAATTATCTTTTCGGACTTGGAATCGAAAGGATTTTGTTCTCTGGGGTAAGATTTGTCAACGGACTGTTTAGTCAAGAGAGGTCTTCCTTAGACGCCCATCTTCGCGAAAATCGAAAACATGTAGGTGTCCCTTTCTACCGCGATCCTCAACTCTTTGGGCCGCTGCCGCACCGCACGCAGAACCGCCTTGCTGGTGGAACTATTACCGGAATCCTCCGGATGAAACAGCCCCGCGGCGAACGCGCCGAGCGCAATTGATCGGAGCTTCGTTGCGTCCTGTGTCGTCCTGGTGAGGTCGATTAGTTTCTGAGACAGATGATGCGGGTCGCCCACCGTGCGCGCGCACAGGAGATAAGTGTAAACAGCCGCGAGATTTGCTTCCGCATGCATCAGTTGATTCGGTCCAAGGCAACGCTGGCTTGAATCCTAACCTGATTGAAATACGATCTGACTATGATCACTTCGGGCACTGTGGTGAACAAACTAGAAAGCTTCCGAACTGCGTCTGCTCGTCTTTGCCGCCGGCGACTCCCGGCGCGCCGATGGAAAAGTTACGATTAGGATCGACCACAACGCCAAGAGGAACATACTTGCCAGCCTCATTTATCCGCACGTCGAGGTTGTTGTCCTTCACGGTTATCTTCACCAGGAAATCTTTGTTCGGCTTAATCGTCTCCTTCAGATGACTGATGCTCACTGACATAATTCGTTGCGGCACCCCATTCTTGACGAGGAATCCGCTGAACTTATAAGGTTCGGCTGCATTGGGGCCGGTCAGCGTTATCAGATAGTAATTTTCCTTGTCCGCCGATGCATGAACCACGAACGAAGCGCCCATGCCGTTTATCATCCTCACGTCACTGACGATTTCGAAATCCCGGTAATGCCGATAAATCTCGAGATGTGGTATGGCCACTCCGGGTCCCTTCATGGTGAGCAGGCCCTTGCCGATGTTTCCATTGGCGGGCAAGTCCCACTGATCGGACGTCAGTGAAGAAAAGGTCGCAGTGCTGCGCAGGTAGGTAAGCGTTACCGGGAGCTCAATGGTTTCTTTGTTATCGCCGCCGGGCACTGTTACCACGCCGTTATAAGGCTCGTAGTCAACGCCCCCGTTGACGTCAAACCCATAAGTGCCGCCGCGCAGCTCGGGCAAAGAGGCGCTCTTGTCCTTTATATAGACCAGGCGCGGTAGTCCTACATGCCGATATTTTTGTTCGCCGGTCTTCGGATCCTTCGAGACCTCGACCGGCGCATATCGCACATCTCCACTCTCGACGTTGGTGGTAATCACGACCTTGTACAGAATAGGTTCAAGATCAAGCGATACACCCTTCAACTCATTCGGACCAATTCTTACCAGTTTCTCGTCCGGCTTGTAACCATCGAGCGAAGCCGTCACGCGGTAACATCCTGGCCTCAATGGTTCGGATATAAAATAATTCTCATTCTCAGGCACCGTGCCAGTGGGAGACTCGTCATTAGCGTTGAGTGTTTGTCGGGGCCTGCCCTCACACTCCGCGGGTTTAATCACCCCTGGACTCACCGGCTTGATCCAGATATCGGCATTAGACCGCGCGGACACAAAGAGGGTAGGGATTTTTACTTCCACGCGCTTTTCGCGAATGATGGTTTTAGTTTTGGTAGTCGTTCTTCCAACGGAAGTCGGTTGGTTCGAAACCTTTCGTGGCGCGTCCGCTAAGTCCTGTGCCGGCGCGATGCCACTGGTCGATAGCACACCTGCCAAGACAATCAAAAGCGTCATCAGTCGTGAGACCGGTGAACATTTCATAATCTGAATCTCCCGCATTAAAGTGAGACAAGAATTCATTGCCACTGCCGCTTGCGTCGTCTTTCGCGAGCAGAGATTAAGCTGAATCTTGTCGCGCTTTTTTACGGACGCGACGTGCCAGGCAGTGCAATCGCCAATTTAGCACATGTCGCGCGATGCGAGAACTCGGTATCGAGATGGTTATAGGCCGACTTCATTGTCTCCCTAGTGCCCTGTCTCTAAAGTTCTAACCACAACTCTTTCCGGGCCGCAGAGCGGCCAAATCTTTATAGATCACGTTTCCAGAGAAAGGTTTAGCTCCGGAGGAGGGCAATGTGTCCCGATGACCAGACATTTCGCTCCACCGCGATCTCCGGGACTGAAGATCAGGACAGAGAATAGACAGTCGCTTTGGTTGCGTGAATTTGAGAAGACACCTCTTTAGAACGAAAACTTCAACGCAAACTGAAGCCGCCGTCCGGGGGTTACCGTATAGGTTGACTTACCGAAGCTCGGAAATTCCAGGAAGCGCACCGGGAGACCAAAGTTCGCGCGGTTGAAGATATTGAAGATCTCAGCTCTGAAGATCAGCCGGTACCTCTCCGTGAACGGAATCGATTTAATAATCGCCACGTTGTTGACGAACAAGTTCGTGCCGCGGAATGAATTCCTTGGAACCTGTCCGTCCTGTCCCAGAGGCGCCAACAAAGAGGACGCGGCGGCCGTCAAACGAAATGGCTGGCTGCGATCGCCGGTAGAAACAATGCCGTTAGTGCTGTTCAATCGATCGGTGAGATTTCCGTCCAAATTGACATCGAAGATCGAGTTGACGGTGAATGGCTGGCCGGTCTGAAACTGCCCGGTACCGGCAAATTGAATATTCCCCAGCACGGCTTGCGCGGCTCGGCTTGCGAAGCGAGGCAAGTCGATCATGTAGTTGTAAGCAATACGATGACGCGCGTCGAAATTCGATGGCGCGTATTCGCCCGTGGGTGTCACGCTGTCTTGCGGCAGTGAGAACGAGCCTGCCAGGTCAAATACGTCTGACGCGTCATCCTTGGCGTTGGAAAATGTGTAGGACACCTGGTACTGCACGCGTCGAGAGAAACGCCCCCGCGCTTGTGCCTGGAGCGCATCGTAACGCGACCTGGCGTTGCTCTTGAAAATGTTCACAGAGCCGGCAGTCGGGAAAGGGCGGAATGCTTTGTTGCCCGGCGCCATGATCGTCCCTGAGATTATCGGCTCAGTGCAGGTGAAAACTGGATCATTTGGGTCGCAGTTTGAACCGCCGGCATTGACGGACTGAGGTATTAGAATTACGTTGGGGCCGAGATTTGGCGTGGTCAAACGGAGCAAGTGTCGTCCCAGGGTGCCGACATAAGCCGCTGAAATAACTAAGCTCTTCGAGATCTGTTGTTCAAGCGTGGCGCTATATTGGTGCGCCATTGGCGTTTGCAGATTGCGCTCCGGGAGTGTAAGTCCAAAGCCACCTGCCGCGCGATTGTCTCTATTAAACGTCACCACACTATTGAGCGGTGCGTTGAGAGTATTGAGAGAGCCCGGCACCGTATAGCAGACACCGGAGAGGCTGGAACAATTATTACTACTGATGCTGAAGTTGGGATTGAAGAGAATGAAATCCCGAGTCGGATTACCTCCACTCGGTAAGGCGCCACCGGCAGTGTTGAGAGTCAAGAAAGTCGGATAAACATTACGCGATTGGCTGATGACGGAGCCTAGAATCTGATCGTAGTAGAGACCATAACCCGCACGAATCAGCGTTTGCCTGCCGCTGGCAGAGTTATGAGAGTAAGCGATACCGATGCGCGGCGCGAAGTTGTTACGATCAGGCGCGAATATTTGCGTGCGTCCCGCAATGAAGGTTCGCAGGTCGGGAAGCAGGCTCAGTTCGGGAGCATTGAAGGTGCTCTCAATCCGATTCGCGGCTTCATGCGGCACAGTATCGAATTCATAGCGTACGCCGAAACTCAGTGACAGATTCGGACTGATGCGAAGTTCATCCTGGCCAAAGAAGTTGAGTTGGTAATATCTCAAGTGGATGGCGGAGTCGCGAGTTGCCAGCGTCGTAAAGAAGCCGGTAGGAGAGCCCGCCGCGGCAAGATCCACCGGATTGAAAGTAAAAGGTAGCGGCGACTGCGGTAATCGCGGCGTACCGCCAAAAATAGCTAACGGACGAGCATTACGCGGCAATGCGCTATCGAGTTCAGTGCGGCGAGCATCGGCCCCAAAAGCAAAGTTATTTTTACCTCGATGGATCGAAACCGTGTCCGCCAGTTGATAAGTATTGTTGACCCGCCGTTGCGGAAAATTGAAGACGTCTACCCCGACTGGACTGAACCCCGAAATAATAACCTGGCCGAGTGGGCCAGTGCCGAAATCGAAGTTATCACCTCGTTCTGTTGTGCTGGCAGTTTCGTAGCACACACTATTCAAAGTAGGGCAAAGGGGATTGCCAAAAGCGCTCGGCAGTGTGTCATTCAAAATACGTGGCCGGTTAAGAAGGAACGGTGTGTTAGGCGATTGCTGACTTGGTATGAGGGAAGGATCACGCACCTCATCGAAGATTAAACGGGTGCGGCCGTAGGAGAGTCGCAGTTGATTAGAAGTTGAATTGGTTAATTGCGGAGTATTCAGATACGTTGAAAAGTTCTGTGTGCGCACGCGCGGACGCAGGCTGGAGAAAATCGCTCCGCCGGTCGAAGGAACATCTCGCCAATCCTGGGTGAAGTTATAACGCGCCACAAACTCCTGCACCTTTCCCAAGGCCTTGAAATTACCGTTCACTTTACCGGAGGCGATTTTGCTCTGCGCGCTGTAAGGAAGCACTTGCGTAAGAGTGTTCTCACCGTAGATGCCTGTGGGATTATTAGGGAAAGGGAAGAGACTAAAGATTGTGTCACCCATAATTCTAGTCGGAAAAACAGGAACCGCGCCGGCAGCCGTACAATTCGCTATCGCGCACAACCCCGTGGCCCCGGAATTGAAGATCCCCCGCTGCGCAACAGTAGGCACGGCAAAGCTTTCTTCTTTGGAAGCGTTCAGGAGGTGTCCTTCTGCCGAGATGAAGAAGAAAAGATTATGGGCTGGTCTGGCAGGATCGCTGGGAACCAAAGGACCGCCGAAGACAAGCCCTCCCTGACCGAGAGTAAAGGAATCCTGTTTTCCTGCGCCATTCGTCACGAACTTCTGCTTGCCATCAATAAAAACATTCCGCAACGCGCCCAGGGTGCCGTCGGCATTAAGCACCCGGCCCTGAAGCGGAACTGTGGTGTTGCCACTGGTGTTGTCGAAGAAGTTAGCGGCATTCAATTGGCTTGAGTTGAAGAACCCGTAAATAGCTCCATGATATTCGTTGCCGCCGGATTTCGAGATGGCGTTTACCTGCGCGCCGACATTGCGTCCGTATTGAGCGGGAGCAAGCAGCGTGGTGATTTGAAACTCTTTGATTGATTCAATGGGCTGGGGCACTAGCGCGAAGAATCCCTGGCGACGGACTCCGATGTCCTCGTCATTGTTATCCGACCCATCCACCGTGAAGTTGTTGGAGCGCGAACGCATGCCGTTCACTGCGAATTGACCCGCGGAACCAACGCCTGGGCCAACGCCTGGACCAGCGACGCTGCCTTGTGTTTCGGGCGGCGGGGCGACGCCTGGTATGAGCAGCGCCAACTCATCGAATGAGCGCGTGAGGGTTGTACCTCCCAACGGTAACGCCTGTACTTGATCCTGAGTAAACGCACCTTTCCGACGCGCATCGGTGGTGTTGATTTCAGCGTTGAGCGGCTCAACAATCGGAGCTTTACCGCGCGGTGAAGGAGAAGCAGTAGCAATCGGCTGTGGAGAGCCTGTTGGGGTGGGCGCGGGGGTCGCCTCAGCGACGGTTTCAGGTTCGAGCGTGACGGGCAGCGGAATTACCTGGTTAGGTTGCGTCGCATAGACAGTCTCACGCAAGGTCCGCGATTTATATCCCGGCGCCGAGATTGTAATCTCGTACTCTCCTGGTCCAAGGAGGTTCTCGACATACTTACCGTCTTTGTCCGAGGCGCGAGAGCGCTGGACTCCACTTTCCACATTCTTGATTTCAATCGTAGCTCCCGCGATAGGCGCGCCACTCTTATTCGACACGGAGCCCTGGAACGATCCGGTAGTTTCATTTTGGGCGGGGGCTTGGCCCGCCAGCGCAAGGCATGTGACCAAACAGAACGCAAGTCGAACAGCAGGCTTAAGGAAACGGGACATAAAACTAAGGCTTTCGTATTCGAAATCAATATGCAATCGCATACCCTCTCCTCCGGAACGAAGCGGTGAACGAAGTAATTTGAGT
>QHXE01000037.1 GCA_003222835.1 Acidobacteriota bacterium
ATTGGCGCGGGGAACCATTGCGAGACTACGAAACGGTCGTCAAGCTCATCGCCAAGACCACCACGGCGAAAGGATTGAAAGTCACCTGCAGATTGGATCGACGCAAATACCTGACAGGACGCGAGATAAGCAAAGCGCAAATGGAGCACCTCAACCTGGAACACAACAAGTTTCACGGCGAGTGGAACTACGTCATCAAACCGAAGGCAAAAATAAGTTGATACTTTTATTTATTTACGGCTCCTTACCGTCACGGTCAGCCACTATCCCCCGGGCGCCTCGAAATGGAATCCTATCGAACACCGTGTGTTCTGCCAGATCAGCAAAAATTGGGCGGGCCAACCCCTGAAGAGCTTTCAAACGGCCCTCAACTACATTCGCACCACCACGACTTTGACGGGACTGAAGGTGCGTGCTCGTCTGCTGCGCAAGAAGTACGAAAAAGGCGAAAAGATATCGGCTCAGAAAATGAAACACCTTGCGCTGTCCAGGCACAAGACGCAACCGAAGTGGAACTACACGCTGCGGCCAATGTAAAATTATTTCTGCGCAGTTCCTAAGGTCCAACATCTTGATTTACCGGACTTCTTTGGTGAAACCAAGAAATCGGATGACTGATTTTCAAAGACTTAGACGTAATGTTCTCCGAGAAATTCACGATCATTCGGCACCGCACCGAATAGTCACTTCCTATGAACTTCCTTAATGCCGACAGCCTGCCCGGCGAAGACCGTGCTGAAATTGATCTTTTTCCGACCGAGACAGATACGGCCGCAATGGGTGACCACGATGGTTCTGTCGTGGAAAGGGTAGTCGATGTCCGGCAACCACTGGTGGGCGAGTGGAGGCGGTGTAGACATCGGCAGGACACTTCATGTCTAACGCCTCGTGTGGTCGTTCCTTGTTGAAGACCTCGATGAACTTATCGAAGCGTGCTTGCTGCTGCAGGAAATTCGTGGCCGCTGGTTTGGTAGCTTCTTTTTTCAAAGTGAGATGCATGCGTTCATGTCGGCCGTTTTGCTGCGGATGGCCCGGCTGGATGCGTTCAATGCCAATGCCTAGCCGAAGCCACCACACGGCCAGCTTGCTCAAGTTGAACAACGCGTGAGCAGAAGCGAAGGGCACGCCGTTATCGCTACGGATGTTGGCCGGTAGGCCGCGCTCCTTAAAAAGCCGCTCAAACACAGTGAAAGCGTACTCTTCTCGGGTAGAAGAAAGAGCCTCACAGGTGAGGAGATAACGGCTGGCATGATCGGGTGACCGTCAGCGGATAGCAATACTGACGATTTCCGAGCAAGAACTCCCCTTTGTAATCGGTGCACCAAAGTTCGTTGGGACGGGCGCTCGCGAATCTTTCGCGCACCCCAGGTGGGGTGCTCACGCTTCACGTTCAGGGTGTAGTTCGCCACCTGGAAAGGCAGCTTGTGCGCGTAGTGATGCGGGCGGCGGCTTCTGTCGGTCAGCCCTTGCACGCCACATTCCTGGTAGCGTTCAAAGATGTTGTAGCCGGTCTTACGGGAGATCCGTAACTCTCTGCAAAGTTCCGCCATCGGCTAGCCGGCGACCCACGAACTGCAGTCCTTCATCCATCGCCGAACACTCCTTCCATGGCATACTCGCTCCCTCCCCGAAGGGAGAAAGTGTTACCCATGTGTCTGGTACGATGTGTTACCTATGTCTCAGGCCGCTCAGTCGGCTACAGCACGCTGGGCTGGGCGAATTGCTTTGTGGCAGGAAGGGCAAAATTTCCGGACTGCTTATCACCCGGACGAGTCAACACAAGCGCTCGCGTTTGTTGGGAGCAATTTGCCAAACACTGAGGCATTACTTCCGGGTCGCTCAAAACGTCGAATTGCTATGTAGTGACGTTTCGTTCTGCCGGTGAGCAGGACCAGAAGAATGCCCCAAGCGCCGTTGAAACTCTCTTTGCTGGACTCGATTGAGCCTGTGAGGAATTAGCTGGGCCTTGGTCTATTCGGTCAGACGAGGCGGTCTATTCCGGAAAGATATTTCAGTCGGCCAAGCCCATGCGGACGAGTAGTTTTTTGAAGCGTGGATCGCGGCGTAGCGGTTCGAACCGCCGACCGGGCACGTTGATATAAGTAAGCTCGGGATCACGCTCCTGATAAGCCTTCTCCAGCCAAGCGAAAGCCTCGTTCAGCTCACCCAAGGCACCATAGAGAATCGCGACGGAACCGGATGGCACAAGTCCCTTCTCGTGTTGTTGCTTGAGCGTGGCGAGGATCCTCCGCGCTTCGTCTCTCTTGCCGCCTACCGCATAGGCGAAGGCGAGGTCCAGAGTGAAGTCCGTAGCGGTGTTTCCGGAGAGTTGTAGCGCTTGTTGAAACTCCCGAATAGCTTCTTTCTGCTTCCCCTGATTCAAGTAGGCCCAGCCTAGAGTTTGGTGAGCTGGCGCAAAGTGCGGATCCATCTCGAAGGTTTTCCGCACTTGCTCCAACGCCTCGTCGACTCGACCCGCTACAAGCAATCTGCCAGCGAGCGCATTGTTGACTGGCAAGGACAGTGGATCGAGGTCGCGCGCACGCTTGGCCTCGGCTATGCCCTCGTCGAATCTCCCGACGTACATCAGATAACCGGCATACCAGTGATGAGTCCGGGCATCTCCCGGGTTGAGTTCCAAGGCACGCTTGTATTCCCGCTCGGCCGTTGCCCAATCCCACTCATAAGTTTCGGCGATGAATGCCAGAGATGCGTGAGCCTCCGCGAGCGTGCCGTCTATTTCGATGGCTTTGCTTGCTGCCGCCTTAGCGCGCGAAAGCGCATCTTTCGATGGAAAACTGCCTCGAAATCCAAGCAGTGCGTAGGCGTCGGCCAGACCGCTATAAGCCAAGCCGTAGTTAGGCTCTCGGGCGATTGCTTGTTGGAAGTTCACGACGCTTTTGTTCAACGCGTTTTCAGTTCGCTGGTTGAAGTAATATCGGCCCTTCAGGTAATCCTCATAAGCTTCGGGCCCCACTGCGCTGACAGGTGCCAGACTCGCTCGCCCTTGAGGCGTGAGGCTGCTCTCGATTCGCCCGGCGATACTTCGCGCGACGTCATCTTGCAGACCGAGAATGCTTCGATATTCTCGTTGGTATTCTTCAGCCCAAATGTGTTCGTCGGTCGCGCCGCGAATCAACTGCGCGTGTACGCGAATGTGGCTGCCCTCGCGTGTCACCGACCCTTCGACAATGGCGTCTACGCCGAGCGTCTTGGCAATCTCCGGAACGGAGAGCTGCGTGTTTTTGAAGTGCATGGCCGAGGTGCGGGAGATGACACGCAGTCCGTGGATGTGCGACAACCTCCCAATAAGCTCCTCGGTCATGCCGTCCGCGATGTATTCCTGCGACGGATCTCCGCTTAGATTTGTTAGCGGAAGCACAGCCAGGGAACGAATCACCGGAAGGGCAGGCACCGCGAATCGATGCCGCCATTGCCGCCACCCCCAGCCGCCGACGGCAAGAGCGAACACCGCGATTGCAATGAGCCACACTCTTTGGCCGCGAACAATGGACGGCGCAACGCCGGTTTCAGCATCAGCTGCATTCAGCGGTGCAATGAAGCGGTACCCTCGGCGCGCCAGCGTCTCGACGTAGCGCGGTTGATCGGCGGAGTCGTTCAATGACGCACGCAGACGTTTGACGGCCGCGTTCAAGCTGTGTTCGAAATCGACAAATGTATCCGTTGGCCAGAGGTCTTTCTGCAACTCCTCGCGCGTGACCAGTTCCCCAGGCCGCTCCAGCAACATTTGCAGGATCGCGAGCGGCTGACCCTCCAAACGAATGCGGATTCCGGCCTTGCGCAACTCCTGTCTATGAGATGCGAACTCGTACACCCCAAAACGCACGACATTCGGCTTGGATTGCGTGGTCACCTGCTTCGGGGCTCCGATTAATCCGAAGTATATCCCTATTCCGTAGAGCGCAGTAAGGATGTCACCACACGCCGAAAGGCCCCAAGAATCAACAACTTTCGGTGTCACCTACGTTTCGCTCCCATTGCATTGACCCAACCCGTGTGAGTGCCTGATTGTTACCGCCGCAGCGCTCCAGGAGGAGCCATGAAAAATCCACTTACTTCGCGTTTTCACTCAACTCTTTGCCGATGTGCTTTACCGATCGCTCTCCTTGTTCCGTTTGCGGCCCCGGCCGATACTTGGCAAATCCAGGTCGGCGCGCAAAACGGCGATCGAGCTCATCAGGCGCTTGCTTTTTTGCCCAACGAGATTTGGATTCACCCCGACGACAGCATTACCTGGTCATTTCCAACCAATGAAGTTCACACCGTCACGTTTCTAGCGGTAGGTCAGGTTCGACCCAATCGCTTCACCGGCTGCGCGGGCGGGCTGCCTCCCGACGGCCGAACTCCTGATTTTTCCGTCTTTGACAACAACACATGTGTGGATAGCGGCATCCTTACAAATGCTGACGGGAAGACATACACGGTAATCTTTCCCGTGACCGGTACCTTCAAGCTGGTCTGCCTGGCTCATCCCAACATGACCGCCACCGTCCATGTGTTGGATTCGGGGATGCCATTGCCGCACGACCAAGCTTTCTACGACCGTCAGGCTGACCGCCAGCGCGCCGCCTTGCTCTCGGACGTCAAGGCTTCGGCGCACGTCCACGAGGACGGCGACGACGCCGTAGTGGCTGGTGCCGGTAAGATCATGGGCACTGCTGGAGGCACAGAAACGGCCTCGGTTATGCGGTTCATGGACGCGGTGAAAGTGATCCATGTCGGCGAGACCGTGGAGTGGACCACGGCAGAGGCTGTAACCAGCCACACCATAACCTTCGGGCCTGAACCGGACAATCAACATCAGATTCCGCCTTCTTCCAACGTCACGATGGATGCGGATGGCGCTCGCCATGCCTACCTCAGCTCCCCTTCGGATGCGGTGCACTCGGGCTTCATTACCGAACTGCCGCAAGATCGCATTGGTCTGCCGCAGGCTCCGTTCAACCTCAACAGCGCAACGCGCTTCCGCGCGACCTTTACTCAACCCGGCATCTACCAGTACAAATGCGTGCTGCACGATGAGTTAGGAATGGTGGGAGTAATCATCGTCCTGCCGTAGCCAAGAACCTCCAAGCGTAATTGGAGGCGCCATTCTTGATTACCTCGTACGGGATTGGGCGGCTCATGCGAGGGATGTGGTATGGCATCGGCTCGCTCGATCCAATCGCCTTTAGCGCTGTGGCGGCGGTGCTGATGTTGTCGGCCTTGCTGGCCTGTTACATTCCTGCGCGCAGGGCGACGCAGGTCGATCCGATGGCCGCATTGCGCCAAGACTGACACGCCAGGACTCCCCCCTTGGTACATCACGAACGGGCGGGGGAACTCCGGTGATCCACCGCCTCTGGTCCGCCCGCACCCGACCGTCGATGGTTATGTTGCACCGAATGTGCTCAAGCGCGATGTCGGCACCGAATTCAACCGCGCCGCTGATGGAGTTAGCGCGAGAAATTTCTGATAAATGCTCTTCGAGCAGCAGAACCGAAAGCTCAAGACAATTATGTTTGTTCCCCCGCCACATGGTCGCGAACGGGGTTCGAGGATTGCGACCTGTAAAGCTGTTGGAAATGATTGTTTGACAAGGAGGACCTGATCAAACCGTGCATCCCATCGCACGTAGCCTACGAGGTCGGAGGGGCGAGGCAACAAACCGCTCGAAGCCCTCGGACAATGTGCCCACATCCGCAAGAATGGCACCGAAACCGTGAGGCCACGGTGTATCTGCCAGCATAAGGTGGAGAGGGCCTAGGCTTGATAGCATCGTCAGAATACACAAACGTTCGTAAACGTCGTTACCCCGAGAGAGCCTAATATGCTGAGCGGCTCTTTTCGCAGTGAGCACAGAGGCTTCCTCGTACTCTGTCATGGGTAAACAACACTGCCGGCGGACAGAACAGACCTAACCTATCGCGTCATTCCAACGGAACAGGGTAAATCCGAATCGCTCCCCGAAAGGGGAAAGAGCATCGCGAGATGCACCGATGGCGGTGCGGACAACAGATGAGGGAGAAAGCGAATGCCGCTCTGTAATGGAGCGGATATCGGTTGCGTCAGCTACACCGACAACATCACCGGACGCGAAAGCGGGCGGACTTCCCTTCATGGTGCTTCACACGAGAGAACTTGATTAATCGGCTCATGAGGCAAAGCAGATGACGACAGCGCAAGCTGTTGGTGCGGTCTCACGCGAAGCGGCGGAATGGCACGCCATTGACTGGCGGGCCATAAACCGCAACGTTCGCCGACTCCAAGTGCGTATCGTGCAGGCAACGAAGGAACGCAGGGTGGCTCGAATGGGAATCCCTATGGTGGCTACTTCTAGTGATAGTGCGTTACACATCCGGTGAGGGTAGAAGGTGGCGGGCGAGGTTTCCAAGGTTATAATCACGGCCACTTATGCTTCTCGCTCCAGGCACACAGCTTGGCCCCTATGAGATCATGGTGCCGCTCGGCGCGGGCGGGATGGGGGAAGTCTATCGCGCTCGCGATACGCGGCTCGGCCGCGATGTGGCCATCAAAGTTTGCACTGAACGTTTCAGCGAACGCTTCGACCGCGAGGCTCACGCAATCGCAGCTCTGAACCATTCCAATATTTGCCATTTGTATGACGTTGGGCTGAACTACCTTGTGATGGAGTACCTCGACGGCGTGCCGCTGAAAGGGCCTCTACCGGTCAAGAAAGTGCTGGAATACGCGGCGCAAATCCTCGATGCGCTAGACGCCGCGCACGGCAAAGGAATTGTCCATCGCGACCTCAAGCCCGGTAATATTCTTGTGACCAAACAAGGAATTAAGCTCCTCGATTTTGGCCTAGCCAAGGAGTCCGGTCCGTCGAAGGATGCAGACGTCACTCAATCCATTACCCAGCAAGGTCAGATTGTCGGAACGTTAAATTATATGTCGCCGGAGCAGTTGCAGGGCAAAGAAGCCGACGCGCGAGGTGACATCTTCTCTTTCGGCGTTGTGCTCTATGAGATGCTGACTGGAAAGCTCGCGTTCGGGGGATCGAGCGCAGCCAGCGTGATCGCTGCGATTCTGGAACGAGAAGCGCCGTCGATTGCTGGAGTTGCTCCGGCGGCGCTCGACCGTGTGTTGCGGCGCTGCCTCGCCAAAGATTCGGAGCAGCGTTGGCAATCCGCGCGCGATTTGAAATCGGCGCTGGAATTGGCGGTTGAGCCGCAGGTTACGGCGCGACCAAAAAGCACTACACCTTTGCCGTGGATTATCGCCGCATCTACGGCGATCGTCGCGGTTGTAGCGCTCTTGTTACTTTGGCGCCAACCCCAGATTCAAGAACGACCACTTCAATTCAAGATCGACCCGCCTCCGGGAACCGAGTTTCTCCTTGGCGTTGGCGGCGGCAACGCAATCTCGCCTGACGGACGCACGCTGGCTTTCGTGGCCGCCTCCGCGGGCAACCCGAAGCTATGGGTCCGGCCACTCGACTCGACCGTCGCGCGCGAGTTACCCGGCACGGAGGGAGCACAGTTCCCATTCTGGTCACCGGACTGCCGGTCGGTCGGTTTTTTTGCGAATGGCAAGCTCCAGCGAATCGATCTTGCAGGCAGTCCTCCTGTGACCCTCGCCGACGCTCCTAACGGCCGTGGGGCAGCGTGGAACTCGCAGGGAATCATTGTGTTTACCCCTTCGGCCGCTAGTAGTCTTCTGCAGGTGGCTGCCACTGGAGGTTCGGTGGCAGCTTTGACCACTCTGGATCCGGCTCGGGGTGAAAACACGCACCGCTGGCCCCTGTTTTTGCCAGATGGCCGGCGTCTTCTTTATCTTGTCCGCGGCGACAGGCCCCACATCAGTGGGATCTACCTCAGTTCTCTCGAACGGCCGCAGGACAAAACCCAGGTACTCGAGACTTCGACGGCCGCTGCTTACTCACCTGCACACGGAAAGCACCCGGCGTACCTTTATTGGGTCCGCCAGCAAACACTACTGGCGCAGCCTTTCGATACCGAGCACGCACAATTTTCCGGTGATGCTGTGCCGGTGCCAGGCGCACACATAGTCGCTTTGGCGCCGGGATACGGTCACTCTAGTACCTCGGTTTCCAGCGATGGCACAATTTTTTTTGGTACAGGGAGCGATCGGTATCAATTAAGCTGGTTGAACCGCGAAGGCAAATTGCTCAGCACGGTCGGCGAGCCCGACCGTTATGCGGCTCTGCGTATCTCACCGGACGGGAAGCGGATTGTCGTCGTGCTTGCGGATTCTTCCGCAAACCCGGATACCTGGGTTCTGGAATTGGCACGCGGAATTCCAAGCCGCCTTACTTTTAGCGGGTCGTTCGGAACTGGGGTGTGGTCACCTGACGGCCAGCGGATTGCCTACCACCTTCTCAATAACACAAAGCTTCTGGAGAAGAGCGCGAGTGGTGCTGGCCACGAAGAGACGGTGCTGCAATCGCAATATACAGTCTATTTGAACGACTGGTCTCCCGATGGCCGTTTTCTGGTGTACACACAGCTAAGTCCGGAGGGGCGGTCTGAGTTGTGGTTGCTGCCACTGGGCGGCGATCACAAACCTGCGCCATTCTTGAAGAGTGCGTTTAACGAATTCCAAGGGCAAGTTTCGCCCGACAGTAAATGGATCGCTTACACCTCGGATGAATCAGGCCGCAACGAAATTTATGTTCAAAGCTTTCCGGCGACCGGCGCCAAATGGCTAGTTTCAAACGGCGGCGGCAATTTCGCGCGCTGGCGAAAAGATGGGAAAGAGCTGTTCTACCGCGCGCTCGGCGGAAAATTGATGGTCGCCTCGATTCGAAATGTTGCGCGCGGCCTGGAATTCGGGACGCCAGCGGCCCTTTTCCGAGTCTCGGAGCCACAGGGACAGTTCTCCTATGCTTACGATGTGGCGCCTGATGGGCAGAGGATTCTCGCGCTCGTGCCCGCTCAAGTCGCTGGAGATAACGCGTCGTTAACCGTGGTAATCAACTGGGACGCGAAACCAAAGCCTTGACGCATACAGCGCCTGCGCACGGAGTATGCGAACCTGCGGTGGCTGTGGCGGGAAACAGTTCTTCTACGTCGTTCACTTTCCACCGATTATTGAAGCAGGAAATTCCATGAATGTCTGCCGGCGATTCTGGGAGGATGACGAGGCTCGGACCTTATCAGCTCGTCCGTCGGATTAACGCTAGTGTTGACCGAACCGATCAAGTCCCGGATGGGGGGCTTCGTTCAAACGTTCTGGGAAGTTCGCAGCGAACCCTTCGGTTCTTGACTATCTCAGGATGCAGTAGCAAAAGAACGGCCCCGGCTCTGTAAAACGTGAGTCGGGGCCATTCTTTTTTTGGGGTTCACCCCATACCAATCCACAACTGACCTCAAGTTCCGAATAGCCCGTCATACGTCCATTGACTTCGATTGCCTTGATTCGCCCGGCTTGATCCCGGCTTGACCAGGGCACACGTTGACTTGAAAATCTAAGAACTCTAACATCAGCACCGATGGCCGACTCCGATCCACTTCTTGGAAGTACTTTTTCACACTACCGCATTCTCGAGAGAATTGGTGGCGGGGGGATGGGTGTTGTCTACAAATCCCAGGACACCCGGTTGGACCGGTATGTCGCCTTGAAGTTCTTACCTGAAGACCTATCCAACGACAGCCAAGCATTGGAACGATTTCGGCGCGAAGCTAAGGCAGCTTCTGCTCTGAACCATCCCAACATCTGCACGATACACGACATCGGGGAACAAAACGCCAAAGCGTTCATCGTCATGGAATTCCTAGACGGCATAGCCTTGAAGCATCGCATCGCGGGCCAGCCGATGGATTTGTCAACCATTCTCTCCATCGGCATCGAGATTACAGACGCTCTTGATGTTGCCCATGCAGCCGGGATCGTCCATCGTGATATTAAGTCGGCGAACATCTTCGTCACCCAGCGTGGCCGCGCCAAAATCCTCGATTTTGGCTTGGCAAAGGTTTCAACTCACACAGGGGCTTCGAACGATATCGACAACAGCGAGGCACCGACTCAATCCATTGACCAACAGCAACTCACCAGTCCTGGCACGGCACTCGGGACGATTGCCTATATGTCACCCGAGCAGGTCAGGGGCAACGGCCTGGATGCGCGTACCGATCTGTTTTCCTTCGGAGTCGTGCTCTATGAAATGGCGACAGGATCACTGCCGTTTCGTGGCGGCACTTCAGGCACGATCTTCGCTTCGATTCTCCATCGCAGTAGTACGCCTGCAATTCGGTTGAATCCGGATATCCCGGCCAGCTTGGATCAGATCATCAACAAGGCGCTAGAGAAGGACCGCAATCTCCGGTACCAGAGCGCGGCTGAAATGCGCACTGATCTGCAGCGCCTCCGGCGGGATTCGGAGTCTGGCAGGATTTCACTTGCAGATGACGGAGAAGAATCCAGGACTTCGCTAAGCTCGGAGACCGCGAATCAGTTGATCGAACACCGGTTCGTGCTTACGGAACGCGTGTGCCGCAAGCTTGACCGAGCCACTCTCGATCCTCGAATTATCGGCGATCATCTGCACTATGTGGACAACCAAGTACGTTCGGACGTGCTTGTCTTTTTTCTTCATGGGCTCGGTCTCGATCACGGAGATTTTGAGCCGATCCTCAAGCGTTTGGCGTATCGCGGCCTGAGTCCAACGCTCTACGGATGCGAACCGGATCGCCGCGGACGCGTATCATTGTCACTTGCAGATCATGTCGTGATCTTGCGCGAGTGGCTGTGGGAAATCGCTGAACGATTCAAACCCGAAACGATCGTGATGGTCGGGTTTTCGCTTGGCGCGGACATGGGTTTCGAGCTGCTTTTGGGGCCGGCTGACGCGCAGACACCGCGCATTGACGCTTTCCTGTCGCTTGAGCCCAATTTGTCCCTCGATACCTGCTTATGTTCGCAGGTGCTGGCAGGGATTG
>QHXE01000038.1 GCA_003222835.1 Acidobacteriota bacterium
TTCACCTCGTCACTGGGAGGTGATCGGATTTGACTCAGTCAAAGAGTTCCGCCACCTCGGAGCGGCTAATTTCGGCGTCTGGAGCGGGTTTCAGCGATCCTGTTCGGACGCTACACATCGATTTTTCTTGACAAGAGAAACCGCATTGACGAAAATCCGAGTGCTTCTTGTCTCGTCAACTTCCCCGAATTGCCGAGTTTGTATCCCAGAGAACAATCGTGAGAACACAGGTGTGGTTTGTCGGACCCGCATCAAAATCTGAATTTTCCATTCCCAAACTAGAGAGGAACATGAGGACATATCGAGGAGTGAATCGAACAACCGCGCAATTACTCACCTGCTTATTCGTTCTGTGTGCCGCTGCTTTTAGTAGCAGCGCTCAAGGGCAGGAAACAGCAACTCAACAGCGGCACGCACCCGGCAAGCCAGTTTTTGTCGTCATCCCCCGCGGCAACTCAGAAGAGGCCCTGCAACAAGCGGCGGTTGCGACCAACGTTCCGCTGTGGAGCAGCAGTTTCAAATTCAATGGCAGTACCTTCAACTACGCTATGGTCGGAACCAATCCGGCTTCCGGTTCCGTCGCAACCAAGATTCCGGTTGTGATCATTCCCATCCGGTTCCAATTCGGCAGCACCGTGATCCGTCCGGGACAGATCGCCTGCGGTGACACTCAGAGTGCTCTTTTCCGGATCAAAAGTTCGCCGCTGCTCAGGGCTGCTCCTTTCGTAGTAGGAGTGACCAACGTCGGGACCACTCAATATATTGATGCATTCCAGCGCGCTAACTTCTGGAGTGACGTGAGCACTACTTCTCCGGGCTACCATGTGCGGTTTAGTCCAGTCTCCATTGCAGCCGGCCAGACGATCGTGGTCCCGCCCGCGGTTGGCGGCTTGATCGGCGCATTTTGCGGTAATCAGCAGGTCGGCACCGTCGACATCAATTACTTTGACAACATTGCTCAGGGGCTCATCACCAAACTGGGGATTCCGCCCACCAGTTTGCCTCTCTTCATCGCCTATGATGTATTCGAGACGATTGGAGGAGGTTGCTGCGTGCTGGGCTATCACAGCTCAACCGCTAGCAACCAGACGTACGCAGTGGCCACCTACAATGACCCTGGAATTTTCCAGGCCGCGGGAATACGAGACGTCCATGCTTTAAGCCACGAATTGGGCGAGTGGATGGACGATCCCTTCGGCAACAACATCGTGCCGGCTTGGGGACACGTGGGACAGGTGGGGGGCTGCCAGGATAATCTTGAAGTGGGCGACCCGGTAACCGGCAGTGCATTCACCGTGACCTTGAACGGTTTCACCTATCACCCCGAGGACCTGGTTTTCTTCTCCTGGTTTGCGCGCGAGACTCCTTCCAGAGCGGTAAACGGCCAGTACACGTTCCTCAATGCTTTCAGCGGGCCGCAAGCGGTTTGTCACTAGACTAGCCTTGGGCGTTTTGCTGTAGAACGATAATATGGGTGATGAAGAAGGAGGCTGGATTTCAGCCTCCTTATTTTGTTCAGCGAGATTCTCTGCGCGGTGCCGATTCTTAATGCTTTACAGTCCCCCATACAGGAGATCGCAGGTCAACTCCCAGCATCGTCCGAAAAACCAAGTAATGATTTTCCTCGCTTCCGCCCCAAAATGAGCACCTTGCGCGGCTTGAAACCCATGCCCCAGTGCTTTACAATAATAGTACTGAAACAGTACTGTATAGAGGCAGAGGCGGAGAGTCGCCGGTTGAGGGCACAAAGATGATCAGACTCGGTAAGCTCACAGACTACGGACTGGTTCTAATGACCTGCATAGCTCGTCACCCCGGCTCGTCCCTTTTTCGGGCGCGGGAATTGGCTCAGGAGTCGCGTCTGCCGCTGCCTACGGTCAGCAAGCTTTTGAAGGAACTCTTGCGAGGCGGCTTGCTGGTTTCGCACCGCGGGATGAAGGGTGGTTACAGTCTGGCTCGAGACCCGCGTGATATCTCCGTGGCTGAGATTGTTACTGCCATCGAAGGTCCCATTGCGCTGACGGAATGTAGTACTGATGTTACGGGTTTGTGCGACCTGGAGCGCTATTGTCCCATCAAAAGTAATCAACGAATTATCAGCCAGGTGATACGAGGAGCGCTGGACAAAGTTACCCTCTCCGATCTGATTCAGCCCTTACATCTCATCACCGTCAAGGATGCGCGCGGGAATTTGGTACCAACCATTGGTTATGTGTCTGGGAGAATGCAATGAGTACGAACGTCGATACAATCCGAGATCTAGCCGAACGGGAATACAAGTGGGGCTTCGTCACTGATGTCGAAGAAGAACGGGTCCCCAAGGGTTTGAACGAAGACACTATTCGTCTGATCTCGGCCAAGAAACAAGAGCCGGAATTCATGCTCGAGTGGCGTCTGAGAGCTTACCGCCATTGGGCATTGCTCGAGAAGGCGGATGCGGAGCCGAAGTGGGCAAACATCAAATACCCACCGATCGATTACCAGAATATCGCCTACTATTCCGCGCCGAAGCAGAAGCCGGGATTGAACAGCCTTGATGAACTGGATCCGGAGATCCTGCGCACTTATGAAAAATTAGGTATTCCACTGGCGGAGCAGAAGATGCTGGCAGGCGTTGCGGTTGATGCGGTATTCGACAGCGTTTCTGTAGCCACTACTTTTAAGGGAAAACTCGCCGAGCTGGGAATCATTTTCTGTTCATTTTCAGAGGCGGTGCAGAAGCACCCAGAGCTGGTCAAGAAATATCTTGGCTCAGTGGTGCCTTATACAGACAACTTCTTTGCCTCGCTGAACGCCGCCGTATTCACTGACGGGTCTTTTGTGTACGTGCCGAAAGGCGTGCGCTGTCCCATGGAGCTTTCCACTTATTTCCGCATCAACGCTGCGGAAACCGGCCAGTTCGAACGTACGCTGATCATCGCCGACGAGGGTGCCTCCGTCAGCTATTTGGAAGGCTGCACCGCGCCTATCCGCGACGAAAACCAGTTACACGCCGCTGTGGTCGAATTGATCGCCCTGGATAATGCGCAGATCAAGTATTCCACCGTGCAGAACTGGTATCCGGGCGACAAGCAAGGCAAAGGTGGGATCTACAACTTTGTCACCAAGCGCGGCAAATGTCTGGGCGTGAACTCTAAGATTTCCTGGACACAGGTGGAAACCGGTTCCGCCATCACCTGGAAGTATCCCAGCTGCATCCTGCAGGGCGAGAACTCGGTGGGCGAGTTTTACTCGGTTGCGCTAACCAACAATTATCAGCAGGCCGATACCGGTACCAAGATGATTCATATTGGGAAGAACACACGCAGCACCATCGTCTCGAAAGGAATCTCTGCCGGCCATGGCCAGAATACGTACCGTGGACAGGTGAAAATCCTGAAGGGCGCGACCGGTGCCCGCAACTATACCCAGTGCGACTCGCTTCTGATTGGCGAGAAGTGCGGCGCCCATACGTTTCCCTACATCGAGGTCAAGAATTCTACTGCCCAGATGGAGCACGAAGCTTCCACTTCAAAAATCGGCGAGGACCAGCTTTTTTATCTGCGCCAGCGCGGGCTGACGGCGGAAGATGCCGTCTCCATGATCGTGAATGGTTTCTGTAAGCGGGTGTTTCGCGAGTTGCCGATGGAGTTCGCGGTTGAAGCTCAAAAGCTGCTGAGCGTCAGTTTGGAAGGCAGCGTTGGATAAGTTGAGAAATGGAATTGGAGAGGAATAGGAATGAGCTTGCTGGAAATCAAGAATCTGCACGTTAATGTGGACAACCACGAAATCCTGAAAGGGATCGACCTCACGGTGAATGCGGGTGAGGTGCACTCGATTATGGGGCCGAATGGCTCAGGCAAGAGCACTCTGGCGCAGGTCCTGGCGCGCCGCGAAGCTTACAACATCACCGCGGGTGAGATATGGCTGGACGGCAAAGACCTGCTCGCCATGAAACCGGAAGAGGCAGCCTGCGAAGGCCTCTTCCTGGCGTTCCAGTATCCCGTGGAAATTTCTGGCATCAGCAACGCGTATTTTCTTCGCTCCGCTCTGAATGCGATTCGCAAATATCGCGGGCTCGATGAAATGGACGCCATGGATTTCCTGCCTTTATACCGGGAAAAGCTGAAGTTGCTCGAAATGGACGAGAAGCTCATGAACCGTTCGGTCAACGAAGGCTTTTCCGGTGGCGAGAAAAAGAGAAACGAGATCCTGCAGATGGCGATCCTCGAGCCCAAGCTCGCCGTCCTGGATGAGACCGACTCGGGTCTGGACATTGATGCCTTAAGGATTGTGGCTAAGGGAATTGAAGCCATGCGCAGCCCGAAGCGCGCCATGGTCGTGGTAACTCACTATCAGCGGTTGCTGAACTACATAGTCCCCGACTTCGTCCACGTTCTGCTCGATGGACGCATTGTTCGTTCCGGTGGTCCGGAACTGGCGCTGGAACTTGAAGAGAAGGGTTACAGCACCATGGAGACTGCAAACGCGACTCCCGCTTAGCCCAAGACAAGGAAAGAAACCTGGTGATCACAGCAACTCAGCAATTGGAAAATTATCTGGAGAGCTTTACCGAACTGCAGAAGCGTGTGGTTGGGCGTAGCCTGCCCTGGCTGCGCCAGTTGCGCGAGGATGCGTTTGCGCGCTTTTGTGAGGCCGGATTTCCCACCACACACGATGAAGACTGGCGCTTTACTAATGTTTCCGCAATCGCGAAAACTGCTTTTCAGTTGCCGCGCAAGGACGGAGTTCAAATTTCGCGCAAGAACCTCGATCCGTATCGCATTCCCGGTGTTGAGTGCCAGCTCGTATTTGTAAACGGGCGGTTTGCGAGCGAACTCTCGCTGCTAAACAATTTGCCGCGCGGGGTGAAAGTAAGCAGTCTGGCGGCGGAAATACTCAACAGCCCCAAAGAAATCGAAGCACACCTGGGGTGTTATCTCGACACCAAGCGGGACGCCTTCGCCGCACTGAACACCGCGTTCCTTGAAGATGGTGCATACGTGCACATCCCTCGCGGCACCGTGCTCGAGGAACCTATCAGTGTGCTGTTTGTCTCAGTCACCAATGGTGTTCCGCTGATGAGTCATCCGCGAAATTTGATCGTGGCGGAGGAAGACAGCCAGGCCACAATTCTTGAAGAATATATCTCGCTCGACAGCGGCGCTGCTTTCTGCAACACGGTGACCGAACTGGTTGCCGGTGAGAACGCTATTCTTTCGCACTACATGATCGAACGCGAACACACCGAAGCTTTCAACGTCTCGACATTACGCATGCAGCAGGGAAGAGCTGCTACTGTCGCGTCGCATTCAGTGCTGCTTGGCGGGGCATTAGTGCGTAACAATGTACATCCAGTGCTGGCGGGAGAAGGCGGCGACTGTCTGATAAACGGCCTTTTCATCGGCAACGGCCGCCAACACATCGACAATTACATGTTGGTGGAACATGCCAAGCCGCACTGTGGAAGCCGGCAATTTTATAACGGTATTCTGGATGGTCATGCCCACGGCGTCTTTCACGGCCGCATCATCGTGCACAAAGAGGCTCAGAAAACCGACGCCAAGCAGACCAATCGCAATCTTTTGCTGTCCGATGATGCCCAGATTGATACCAAGCCGCAACTGGAGATCTACGCCGACGACGTGAAATGCACCCATGGCGCTACCATCGGGCAGATGGCGGAGGATGCGCTGTTTTATCTGCGCGCGCGCGGCATCGATGAAGTGTCGGCGCGGAAATTACTCCTGTTTGCCTTCGCCAGCGAATGTCTCGACCGCATGAAGTATGGCCCGGTTCGTACCCACGTAGAAGCTGTGATCAATCAAAGTTTGCTGCAAGTGGCCAATGTGCCGGGCATATGGAAAGAAAGAAAGCAGGAGGATGTGGGCAGAACATGGGAGGAAGTCGGATGACCAGCGTTGCCAGAAGATTGCCCACCGTGTTGCGTCCCCCACAAGCGCAGAATATAGGCGGCTTTGATGTGGAAAAACTGCGCCGCGATTTTCCAATCCTGAAACAGAAAATTCGTGGTCGGCGGCTGGTTTATTTGGACAACGCAGCCACCTCGCAAAAACCCCAGGCCGTAATCGACGCCATCTCCCATTACTACGAGCGGGACAACTCTAACGTCCATCGTGGCGTGCATTATCTTTCCGAGCGTGCAACCGAAGAGTTCGAGAACGCGCGCCAGACCGTACAGCGCTTCATAAACGCCGCGTCTGCGAGTGAGATCATCTTTACGCGTGGTACCACCGAGGGGATTAACTTGGTCGCTCAAACTTACGGGCGCACTCACGTGGGTCCGGGCGACGAGATACTCGTCACCGCTCTTGAGCATCACTCTAATATCGTGCCCTGGCAACTGTTGCGCGATGAGAAAGGCGCAAAGCTCCGAGTGGCGCCAGTCAACGATAGCGGGGAACTGCTGCTTGAAGAGTTCGAAAAGCTACTGAGCCCGCGAACCAACATCGTGGCCGTCACTCACATCTCAAATGCGATTGGCACCGTTATTCCGCTTCGGCAGATCATCGAAATGGCGCATCGCCGGAATGTCCCCGTTCTGGTTGACGGAGCGCAAGCGGTTCCCCATTTGACCGTGGACGTGCAGGCTCTCGATTGCGACTTCTACACCTTCTCCAGTCACAAGCTATACGGTCCCACCGGCATGGGCGTGCTGTACGGCAAGTCCGCTTTGCTGGATGCAATGCCACCCTACCAGGGCGGCGGCGACATGATCAGCTCCGTTACTTTCGAGAAAACGACCTACAACAAGTTGCCCTACAAATTTGAAGCCGGCACGCCTCACGTGGCAGGCGCCATCGGATTGGGAGCGGCAATTGATTACGTCAATGCTCTCGGGATAGAAAATCTAGCCGCGCACGAACATGATTTGCTCGCGTACGCTACCGAAAAAGTTTCAGCTCTGCCCGGCATTCGCGTGATCGGCACCGCCAAAGAAAAGGCCGCTGTGCTTTCCTTCGTGCTCGATGGCGTCCACCCCCATGATGTGGGCACCATTCTCGACCAGGAGGGAATTGCGATTCGCACCGGTCATCATTGCGCTCAGCCGGTAATGCAGCGCTTCGAGGTCCCGGCCACAGCCCGGGCTTCGTTCGCTCTTTACAATACCCGGGAGGAAGTAGACGTCCTGGTCGAAGGACATTCTCGAACACAGCAAAGCGCCGCGCAATTTCCGCGAGCTGTCAGCGGCGAACCACAAAGCGGAGGGCTACAACCCGCTCTGCGGCGACCATTTCACCGTCTATGTAGACATTGATGGTGATTCGATCCGTGACATCGGTTTCCAAGGGTCAGGATGCGCTATTTCCAAGGCTTCGGCCTCAATGATGACCCAGATCTTAAAGGGAAAGAGCACAGCCGAAGCAGAACAACTCTTTGCTCGCTTCCATAAACTGGTCACCGGCGCGCCGACCGCGAACGGCGATCAAACTGAGCTAGGCAAGCTCGCAGTTTTTTCCGGCGTTTCTGAGTTTCCCGTCCGGGTAAAATGCGCAACCCTCGCATGGCACACGTTGCACGCTGCCCTGGAGGGAAAACAACAAACTGTATCCACGGAGTGACATCTAAAAACCAGCGGTATTAAACAAGATTAGAGGTAATTGGACCATGCACGCCAGTGAACCCATTACATTAAGCCGTGCTTGCGATGTCATAGAAATCCCCAGCGGAATTAGTGGCAGCCTTCCCGAAGGCGCCGTCGTCAGGGTCACGCAATTTCTGGGTAGCGGATACACCGTGATGAATGATCACGGGTACATGTATCGCGTCGACGTAAAAGACGCCGATGCGCTGGGTCTATCCAACGCCGCGCCAACTCAAGCGCCAGCTGCCGCGCAAGGACCTTTCAGCGAGCAGATGGTTTGGGATCAATTGAAAACTGTGTTCGATCCGGAGATCCCGGTCAATATTGTGGACCTTGGCCTGGTCTACTCCTGCCTGATTAAGCCACAGGAAGAGGGCGGGAAAAAGATCGAACTCAAAATGTCAATGACGGCGCCGGGTTGCGGCATGGGCAACGTGCTCAAAGCCGACGTCGAAAACAAGCTCCGGCGTCTACCCGAGGTGAAAGAAGTTCAAGTGGAGGTCGTGTTTGACCCGCCATGGCATCCCGGCTTGATGTCAGAACCAGCCAAGTTACAGCTTGGCTTTGACCTCGATTACGGATCGAGATAACGGTACTGACTCGTCCCTGGTTCCGTCATTCCTCGCCACGCGTCGGCGGTACATCGTCTGGACGCGGATATTCAAGATGCGTATGTACCGGCCGCTCCGGATGATCGGCAGCATCCTCACTACCCTCGACCGCAGCCGCCTCTGTCGCCTGATCGGTGTCGGCAAGCTCCTCCACACTCTCTTCGGAAGCTTCCTCAATCGGCGACAGTCCCTGAGGATCACCGGATTGTCCCGCGCTCTCTGGACCTACCTGTCCTGGGTCATTCCCGAGTTCGTCGAGCTGCGCCTCGTTATCGCGTAATCTCGCCACATCCCCTCCTTCTGAATATTGGCAAGGCCGGCAGGCAGCGCTGGCCAAAATTTGTATCTTCGCTTTGGATGCTGCTTTTGGGGCTTGAGATTACTACTCAGCATCATGATAAATAATTCCGAGTGTGAAACGGCGTCCGCGTTTGAGCCTGCTCACGCCGTGACGCAAATTCGTGCGGTAATATCCGCGGCTGGCCTTCACCGCACGGTATCTCGTAGCGAACACCACCGCTTGGCCTTGTGTAGGCACGATCACTTCAGCTTTTGATTGGGCTCGAGGTTGCTGTTCCACCAGCACGAATTCGCCGCCTTCATAGTCTGCGCCCGGCTGGCTGAGAAAACATGTCAACTGCAAAGGGAACGCCACGGCGCCGTATATGTCCTGATGAAGGCAATTGAAATCCCCAGCTTCATAATGGAGAACTAAGGGCGTCGCCCGAGTCTGGCCGGCCTCTTCGCAAATTTTTATGAAGGCCGAGTGATGTTCAGGAAAAGTATCGCTCTTTCCCAAAGCCTTGTTCCATTCGTTTGCCAGCGTGGCTAGATACGAGTAGCTATGCTCCCGCAACTCCTGAACAACAGGAGGCAGAGGATACTCAAAGTGCTTGTAGTCACCCCGCCCGAATCGGTAGCGTGACATGATGATGTGAGAACGGAATTTTGTTGCAGAGGAATACATCTCGGCTAAATCCAAGCACTCAGTTTTGGTAAGAACGGCGGGCGTCAGCGCATATCCGAATTCCCACAGGGATTGTCGGATCGCCGTCCAATCGAGTCCCGCTAGTCTTTTTGAGATTGATGGATTCATCGTAATTTGTCTTTGACAGAGTAGCCACCCACACAATTGAATGATATCCGCATCTTGCGCTCGAATTCGTACCGCGCGTCACCCATGTGTTGCCGGTATTCTTCCCGTGAAAATGTGCGCTCGGAAGTCGTCCTGAGCGTTTGATATGCAGTCGTGCCTCTTCGGAGCAATCGAAGCCGTCTGGTACAATGCGATTGGTGCTTTGCGTGGTTTACCCACCAGGTAAGCAACGCGATTTAGCGGATTTCCAACCATCCGCTGCGAGCAGTGGGGACGTAGTTCAGTTGGTTAGAACGCTGCCCTGTCACGGCAGAGGCCGCGGGTTCGAGTCCCGTCGTCCCCGCCATTCTTTCTAAAGCACTTGCGTTAATTTTGGCGAAATCATCGAGGACCCAAAAGGGCACGGTTTTGTGCCCTTTTTTGTGTCCATTTTCGCCCGGCCAATTCCGTCGGTGGTCCTCACGCTGCAACGCCACCCGATACAGACGGTAGTGACGTTGCGTTCGCTTCGCACGAAAACACCAACGACAAGACCGCTGCCTGAGCTGCATGTTTCGCAGGCGTGATCGCCTGGGTATACACATCCAAGGTGGATCGCAGAGTCGAATGCCGCAACAGTTCCTGCATGACTTTGAATTCCGTGCCCACGCTTCTCAGCAGCGTCGAATACGTGTGACGAAACGTGTGCCAGCCGATGCATTTCTGGATTCCAACTCTTTGTGCAACCGGCCGGACGTATTTGCGCAAGATCGCTTGTCCCCAATACGGTCTCCGACCCCGATAGCGCCTGCTGGCAAAAACCCAATCATCTGGCTTCGTGTAAACGCACTGTTTTCGCCAGTCAGACAAAGCATCGGCAAGGCGTGGATGAACGGGCACGGGCTTTTGCGATGACTCGGTCTTGCATGGGCCGACTACGCCGTATACGATGGATCGCGTTACGTTCATCGTGTATTGAACAAGATCGATGTCACCCCATTTCAAGCCGAACAACTCGCTCTGCCGCAAGCCGGTGGATACTGCGAGGAGAACCAAGGTTCGTTCTCGAATGCCTAGACTGTCCATCAGCGCCTTGATTTCCGCGGGCATCAGGACGGTTGGTGCTCTGCGGCGTTTCGCACTCTGACGAACGAGGTAGATTGGATTGCGGTCAAACAGCTCGTATCGGCAAGCATGATTGAAGAGAACGGACATCAGATTTCGAATTTTGGCACAACTGCTTTTCGCCAAGGGCAAACGTCGAAGCCAAGATTCGACTTGTATTGTTCTGACCTCAGCCAGTTCGTAATGCCGCCAGTGGGGAAGAACCCAGCGGGTTAGGTACGCCTGGTACGTCTTCTTGGTCGAGTAACTGCGCCATGTGTTGTCCCTTGCGAGTTCCCGTTGCTCGAAATGATCGCAGAGCTGAGCGACCGTAATTGAGCGAGAACCCATCCGCACTTTGTCGGAATTGATCTCTGCCAACAGGACAGCGATAGCAGAACGGGCGCCAGCTTCGTCCAGGTAGCCATACAGCAGGCCCCTCCTTGCGACTTACCAATGCTAGACTCCCGTTTTGCATTCTCAGCCTCCGTGACCGCAGTTGCGGCGCACGAGGATTCTCACGTATTACGGGAACCAGGGGGAGGGGGAGTCAGCGGGCACCTGGGTGAATTGCTTTGCGGCGGCAATGCTCCTATAGGACGTTAATGTCTCACAAGCCCGTTTCTGGCTAACTTCCGTGTAGTCGACGATTCTGAGGTTGATGGCGACAAGCGCGTTTCTCGTTACCGATTTCCCAGATCGAGCAGCCAAGCGTTACCTGAGAGAACTCTTCCCAAATGAATAGTGTCTATTTTCCTCGACCAACACGAAGTCCGAGGCACATCTGGGCGCGAACCCGGCAGTAGAAGCGGTCAGCGTTACGGGCGGTACTTTGGGCCGTCGCCAGGGCCGGTCAACCCCGCGACCGCGAGTCAGCTGTGAATCGTAAAGAAACGGTACCTGAGCCGTGCGCTGCAGAATCGCACTCGGTGTGGGGTGCCAGAGGTGGTTGGTCAACACAGGAACTTTTCCAGAAGCGCTGCGTATGGTCTAAGGAGGATCTCATGCGCAATCTTGCCGTTTCCCTCATCCTGCTCACCTCGTTCGCCGTCGCCCAAACCGCGGTCATGCCTGAAAAACAGTGGGGAGAGACCGTGACAGGTCTGATGCGCAAGGGAGACATTCCTGGACTGTCCATTGCAGTCATTCGTGACGGCAAGATCCACTGGGAAGGCGAGTTTGGGCAGAAAAACGCCGTGAACGACGGGGTAACGGACGGTCCGGTCCTACGGGATACGCTCTTCTCAGCCGCCTCTCTGAGCAAGCCGGTCTTCGCTTATATCGTGCTCAGACTTGTTGACCGCGGCGTCATCGATCTTGATAAACCTCTCTACACTTACGGTTTTGCGTATGATCGCATCGACAAGGATTCCCGCTCGAAACTCATTACGGCCCGCAGAGTCCTTGACCATACGACAGGGCTCCCCAACTGGGGAGGGACGCCACTCGAATTCTTGTTCACGCCAGGGGAGAAGTTTAACTACTCCGGCGAAGGGTACGTGTACTTGCAGGGGGTCGTCGAGCATGTAACTGGAAAATCACTTGAGGAACTCGCGCAGCAGGAGGTTTTCGCGCCCCTCAAAATGGAGCACAGCACTTTCCGGTGGCGCCCCATCCTCGCAAACCAATTGGCCATAGGCAAGTTGGAGACGGACCAACCGATAACATGGGATTCCCCCTCCGAAAATCCTGCTTCCAGCCTGCTCACGACCGCACATGACTACGCGAAATTCCTGGTCGTGCTCATGAATGGAGTCGGGCTCAAGCAGGCGACGTTCCAACAAATGTGGTCGCCACAGGTTGCGGTTCCCCAGATGGGCCCCGGAATATCCTTTGGGCTGGGCTGGGGAATTGAGCAGGTTGGGGCCTCGAAGTACATCTATCACGGCGGCAACAACGTGGCTTTTAAAGGCGCGGCGTTCGCATGCCCGGAAAAGCACGAAGGATTGGTGTACTTAACAAATAGCGAAGGCGGTATGACGATCGAGTCCGCGCTCGTCAAGGCAATCGAAGGTGGCGACCATCCCGGGCTTTTTTCGGAAACGGAGCCATACACGTCGCCGAGATGGGTCGCTCGCACCGAACTTATACGCTTGTTTACGCAAGACAACCTGGACGAAGCGCTACGGCGTTATCGTGAACTCAAGGCTGAGCGGCCTAAGGCTATTGACGAGGACCTGACCCGCATCCTCGGGCGCTATCTGGGAAACAATGGAAGGCTGGAAGCCGCGATCGCGGTCTCCAAGGAAAACGTTCACAATTATCCGAAGTCAGCGAGGGCTGTGGACTCACTCATCTGGGCCTATGTCCTTTCGGGAAACGTGCCCCTTGCCATCCAGACGGACAAGTTGGCCCGTGAGGTCGACCCGTCGAACAAGGACCGATGGGACTCGATCGAAAGCTGGCTGACCGAATATCAAGCCCGCATAGAAAAGCCTTTCGCCCTTCCTGAAACGACATTGAAAAATTACGCTGGTGTGTACGATGCGGGGCAGGTCTCCGTCAAAGATGGTTATCTGATCTTCAGGCCTTCAGTTCCGAACGAACCCTAACGGTGACCCCGTGGAGGTCGTCGTTTCGAAGATCCCGTGTGCGTAAACACGGGGCGGGTAGCCCACACATCGCTTTCGTTCTTTTGGGTTACCACAAGTCTTCGTGGCGCTTACGTATCGCGCTGGAAAGTTATTCGATAAGTGGGAGTAACGGATGCATCTTCTAACATCTGGAGACCAGTACAAATTCCGCGCGTTTCAAGTCCGAGCAAAGTTCGTTCTATGGGCCGCTTTGTCCCCAAAAGTCGGCATAGCATCACGTTTTCTCGCAGCAACGGCATCTCGTCGCATGAAAGGTGCCATGCGCGTTTATGAGGACTCAACTCATCTCCTGTCGCTTGCCAAAAGCCGATAGCGCGCTATTACGGTCGTCGCTCTTTCACTACCTGTGCCGTTTCGTCTCTTTTTCGTCAGGTGGATTTAGCGTCGGCGAGTGAGTCCCTTTGCCGAGGCCTCGGACCCAGACGGTTCACGGAACGGTTCCACAGAAATGGGCTCGTAACACACTTCCAGCACGGTCAGGTATTCTGTACCGCCCGGCAATTGAAGGACTACGCTGTCACCCGCTGCCGACTTCATCAACGCGCGCCCCAGAGGTGACACCCAACTGATGTGGTTGCGGTTGAGATCGACCTCGTCGGTGCCCACGATGCTCACCACTCGCTCCGCTCCCGCGGCATTGGCATAGCGCACGGTCGCTCCGAAGAATGCCCTCGTCGCCGCCTGCCCCGCTCTCGGAGCTTCCGGGTCCACCACTTCCGCGGCTTCGATTCGTTTCGTGAGAAAGCGAATCCGCCCATCGATCTGCCGCAGCCGCCGCTTGCCGTACTGATAGTCGGCGTTTTCACTGCGATCGCCGTTGCCGGCAGCCCACGCCACCACCTCCGTCACGGCCGGGCGTTCCCTGGTGAACAGAAACCGGTGCTCATCTTTGAGGCGCTCGAGCCCGCTCCGCGTTATGTAGTTCTTGCCTGGCGTCGCGGGCTCGTCCCTTTGTGGTTTTCTCGTAAACCCTTTTCGCATCTCGTAGTCTTTCCAGCGCGAATCCAGTGGGTGCCCAATGGCGGACAACTCCTGCCGCAGATGCCATAGCTTACACTCAAACAACATGCTCAACCGGGGCTATGCCTATACCACGATCATCAGCAGCAAACATCAGGGACGAACCCTGCTCTCCCACTTGGCAAGCCTTTACCCACACTCAACCCCGCAAGCTTGGCAACAAAATCTGAACAACCGCGAAGTCACCGTCAACGGCATCACCGCCGCCGGAAGCGAATCGCTCATTGTAGGCCAAACTCTTGTCTGGAACCGTCCACCCTGGATCGAACCAGACTCCCCTCAAAACTTCGAAGTCCTGTTTGAAGACCCCTATCTGTTGGCCGTCAACAAACCTAGCGGGCTGCCCACCCTCCCCGGCGGCGGCTTCATGGAAAACACCCTCCTGCGCTTGGTGCAAAAGCAAACCCCCAACGCCAACCCTCTCCACCGGTTGGGCCGAGCCACTTCCGGCATCGTCCTCTTCGCCAAAACACCGCAGGCGGCCTCTAAACTATTGGCAAACTGGAACACATCCAGAATTCAAAAAATCTACCGAGCGCTGGCGCAAGACGTTGCACAGCACGACACCTACGAAATTCTCACACCCATCGGCCTTGTACCGCACCCGCTCATCGGTTCCGTGTGGGCCGCCAACCCAAGTGGCAAACCGTCAAAGTCATTGGCGAAAGTGATCTCGCGCACTACAAGCACCACAACATTTGAGGTAAGGCTAAATTCGGGCCGCCCTCATCAAATCAGAATCCATCTGGCATCCATCGGCCATCCCCTGGTAGGCGATCCTCTGTACGGCTTAACCGGCCAACCTCTTGAAAATCTCCCCGGCCTCCCGGGCGATGGAGGATATTTCCTGCACGCCCAATTTCTGAATTTCCAACACCCCATCACCGGAGAACAAATCAATCTTGAGGCAGCTTTGCCGTCTAGATTCTCATTGCATCAGTAGGTTCACGGCGGGTGGCCCATCTTTGCATTGCACCATTCCCACGGAGAGTGCCCCATCCTTGCGTTTTTTGCAAGGGTGGGCGGCGATGCTGCCGGCGCAACTCTTGTCCGTTCTACACCGCCCGTTGTGTATGCCGTCGTCGTACCCGCCCTTTTCGCCTACGCGAAGGACGGGGCACCCGCATCTTCTTATTTCGCCTGCGCTAGCTTCGTAACAACTGCGGCAACTTTATCGAGTATCTGGTTCCAGCCCTCTACTTGACCGCTGTTTTTGGCGCTCTCCATACTTTCATTTCCAATGAAGGTGAGTTTCGTCTGGCCGTCTCCAAAATCCTCAAAGGTAATCACATCGTACACATCGTCCATGGCCTCATGTTCAATTCCATATTCTGCAGGCTCAACCTTGTTTCCCTCCGAGTCCGAAAAGTACATGGAGGAAACGATCTTCTCGTGCAGAACAATCTCGTGGTATTCACCCGCATTCCAGCCCTCCTGTCCATCCGGCGCTCTCATGCAGCAGAGAAATTTTCCTCCCACTCGAAAATCAATTTTGCAAACGGGCGCAGTAAAGCCCTTCGGTCCCCACCACTGCATCACGTACTTCGGGTCTGTCCACGCCTTCCAAACCAGTTCGCGTGGGGCATCAAAAACTCTTGTGATCACCATCCGCTCTGTCTCGTTAACCATGTTTTTTGTCATCTCTCACCCCCGTTTTTTTCATTTGATTCACCACCACATCCAGCTTGTCGAAACTCTCTTCCCAGAATCGGCGATAGCTAATCGCCCAATCGCTGACTGTCTTAATCGCCTCTGGCCTAAGCGTGCATACACTCTCTCGTCCACGCTTCGTCTTGATCACCATCCGCGCCCTCACCAGGTAGGCAATATGTTTTGAAATCATCTGCTGCGAAAGTGCAAACGGTTCCGTCAATCCGTGCACAGAGGCAGGCCCATGGGAGAGTCGTTCGATCATTGCCCGCCGGGTTGGATCAGACAAAGCCGCAAACGTTGTACCTAATTTATCCACAACCATATGGTAGTGGATTATCTGTCAATGTCAAGTGTGAATTTTGCGATCCCTGATTTCTGTTCACTGATCCGAGTTGGCTCGCTACGACAATCGCGACGAGTGCGAAATCGCCGAGTCACTCATCGACCCTGATTGGTAATGGGAAGTCGGCTTATGTGAATCGATTCCAGAAACTCCTGGATCA
>QHXE01001035.1:0-465 GCA_003222835.1 Acidobacteriota bacterium
TTGTCAAGATCATTCTTAACGCAAAGGACGCTAAAGGTTTTCGCAAAGGACGCGGAGAATTGCTTCTACTTTACGTTTCTCTGCGAACACCTCAGCGCCCTCTGCGTTCAAGAAAATGGTTGACTAATTCTCATGTCCGTGAATTGTGTAGGCCGTTCTCAAGGCGTCCATATCGCGGAGCCTGGCTTTACAATTTCATAAGAAGAAGGAAAATCTAAACGAACCAGAACGGTGCTTTCATCGTTAAGCTTGCAAAGAGCGCGAGACTTCAGACTAAACCGAAAGGAAAGATCAATGAGACGTGTACTGTTAGTTGTAGTTCTAATCGTGGCAGCGGCTGTCCTGGGCCTCTGGCGAACCAATGGCGGAGTCCGTCAAGGTCTCAGTAAGGCAATCGGAATGTCCACCGATGACTCTCAAGGCGAGGCGCGCGATGAAATTCGCAAAAGCTTTCAACTTCAACCC